>DASVVD010000170.1:0-2553 GCA_036386715.1 Pseudoduganella sp. | reverse complement strand
GACGGTCACGCGTCAGTCCAGGCAGGTCCGCCACCAGCGCGTCGCGCGAGCGTGTCAGACGATTGAAAAGGGTCGATTTCCCGACGTTCGGGCGCCCCACGAGTGCAATTACCGGCTTCATTTGTTTTCTGCTCGACCGCGTTGGCGGTCATAATTACTGCTTGGTTTTTGGAGATACTGAATGACCGCGCTGCGGTCATCCTCACTGCGCAGTTACTGTTTCAGTTGCGTATTTACTGTATTACTCGACCGCGATCGCGGTCACCGTTCCCGACTGGGTCTGGAAAATCATGTTCTGGCCAGCCACCAGCGGCACTGACCTGATGGCACTGCCATCGGTGGCCACGCGGCCCAGCATCGATCCGTCCTCACGCGACAGCAGGTGCACGTAACCCTGGAAGTCGCCCACCGCCACCACGCGGCCATACGACAGCGGCGTTGCCAGCACGCGGTTGGTCAGCGAATCGTTCTTCCACGCGCTTTGTCCGCCTTCGCGGCCAAAGGCGGAAACATTGCCCTTGTCATCGGCGACAAAGACGAAGCGCTGGTCGGCGCCCACGCCCACGTCGGACGATGCCGGCTTGGCCCACTTGGCCGCGCCCGTGGACAGGTCGAAGCAGCCGACCTTGCCCTGGTACGTGACGGCGCAGATATCGCTGCCGACGACGACCGGCGTGCCGCCGATGTCGGACACGCGTTCCAGTTCGGTGGCGCCGCGCGGCTCGGCCACGGACACTTCGAAGCGCGGCACGCCGTTCGCCAGCGCCAGCGACAGCAGCTTGCCGGCCGGCTGGGCCACGTAGACGTTCGGCTGCGCCACCACCATGCCCGGCGCGTTGCGCAGGGTCAGCGGCGGCGTGGAGCGCTGCAGGAACCACTTGCGCTCGCCCGTTTTCGCGTCGTACGCGGTGATCTTGTTGTCCATGCTGCGCACGATCACCAGCTCGTCGGTGACGGCCGGCGCCGACAGCACCTCGGACGAAGCCTGCACCTTCCACAGCTGCGCGCCGGAGACGGCATCGAACGCCAGCACGGCGCCCTTGGCGCCACCGACTGCCACCAGCTTGCCGTTGGCGCCCACGCCCGCGGTCAGCTCGGTGCCGGCCTTGATCTTCCACTGCGAGCGGCCGGTGGCCGCATCCAGGCGCTCCACGTTGCCATCGTTGTCGGCAATGAACAGGCCATTGTCCGCCAATGCTGGCGAGAACACGTACAGGCCGGCCTTGCCGGTGGAATGCTTCCACACGACCTTGGCGGGGATCGGCGACTTGATGTCCACCAGCGCTGCCGGGGGATTCTTGTCCTTTTCCGCGAACGGGTTCAGCTTGCCGAGGGTACTGCAGGCGGCCGTCATGGACAGCAGGCTCACGCCGATGATTTTACCGGTGATGCGCATAAATTAAACCTTGCTCCTTACAGGTGGTACGGGTGGCTGGTGGCTGGTAACTGGTGGCCGCGCGCCGTGGCAAGTGCCCGGCGCCGCGGCCGCACATCAGGCCGCGGCCGGTTTCGGTTCCGGCACCGTGCCGCCCACCGCTTCGAGTTTCAGCTCGATCAGCTGGCGTGCCGGGTTCTTGTCGGTCGTGCCGGCCAGCGCGGCCTGGTAGGCGGCGCGTGCCTCGGCCAGCTTGTTCTGCGCGGCCAGCACATCGCCCTTGCGGTCGTTGACGGCGGCAGCGAACTGCTTCGGCACGTCGCCACCCAGCGTCTTCAGCGCCGCGTCGTAGGCTTTTTCATCGAGCTGCACGCCGGCCAGGCGGATCCTGGCGATCGCCTTGTACTCGTCGTTGCCGTGCTCGATCACCCATTCCAGCTTGGCCTTGGCGGTTTTCAGGTCGCTCGCGTCGAACGCGCTTTTCGCGGCGGTCAGCGCGGCCATCTGCGCATACGAGCTGCGGCCGTAACGGGCAGCCAGGTCGGTGGCGGCGCGCTGCACCTTGGCATTGTCCTTGCCGACCGACGTCTGCAGCTCGTCATACAGCGCGGACGCTTCAACGGCCTGGGTGCGCTGGTAATACTGCCAGCCGGTCCAGCCGGAATAGGCGGCCAGGCCGGCCACCAGCACCCAGGTGGCCGCGTTGCCGTACTTTGCCCACCACGCCTTCACGGACGCGAGCTGCTCTTCTTCTTGGTGATCGAATGCCATGGAATCTTTCCTTCGGGATCAGTGATGGTGGTGATGTTCGTCGCAGTCGTCGCCGCATGCGTTGCCGCCGATGATCTGGTCGACCACGTAGTCGACCACTTCCTCGAAGACCACGGTGGCCTGCTGCTGTTCGCCTTCGGCACCGCGCAATGCTTTCACGCTGGCGGTGTTGTTGGCCACTTCGTCCTCGCCGATGATGATCGCGAACGACGCGCCGCTGCCGTCGGCCTTCTTCATCTGGCTCTTGAAGCTGCCCGCGCCTGCCAGCGTTGCGCAATGTAACACAACATCCAGGCCGGCATCCCGCAGGCGCTCGGCCAGGATGAAGGCTTGCCCTTGCGCCTCGTCGCCCTGGTGGACCATGTACACGTCGCACTGGCTCGGCGCCTGGGTCTCGCCCAGGCCCT
>DASVVD010000169.1:0-1623 GCA_036386715.1 Pseudoduganella sp. | reverse complement strand
GCTGGTCAGCGACGCTGCGAAGGCTTATCAGGCATTTGCAAAGAGCACCGGTATCAGCCACGAGTTTGTGAACGTGCAGGCCGGCATGCGGGCCCGCGGCGCCCTGCACATTCAAGGCGTCAATGGATGGCATGGCCGTTTCAAGACCTGGCTGCGGCGTTTCAATGGCGTTGCCAGCCGCTACCTCCACCACTACGCCGATTGGCAGCAAGTACTCGATGCAGCTGTATTGACGACACCCAGGAAGTGGCTTTACACGGCGGTTGCCGGGCGATAGCAGCGCTGTCGGGACATTGAGTGCAGGATAAAGTTCCATGCCAGCAGGCAATGCCTAGCTTACGCGAACAGCGCCTAAAAGGAATGCGTTTGCTTTTATCCGGGCACGTAAACCCTCGTCCTTCAGGACAGGAATATCAGCGTGGATGGCGCAGCCATCCGGTTGTGCGCTTTATTGATAGTGGGCGCCAGCCAAAAACCGGGGTCAGTCCCCTTGGGGGTGCTAACGGCTGAAGCGCAATGCAACCCTTACCGGGGACAGCCCCCTGCAGTCCCCAGCTCCCTGCGCTGCGGTCAATATGTTTCCCAGTCATCCTCCTGTGGCGGCGTGCGCGACGCCATGGCCGGCGCACTGCCTGCCGCCCTGCTTGCCGCACTGCCCGCCGTACCCGCCAGCGCAGGCCGGGCAGCGGCAGCCGCCGTGCGCACCGGCGTTACGACCGCCTGCGCGGCCACGCCGGCCATGGCATCGGCATTGACGCGGAACGTGGCCACCAGTGCCGCCAGCCGCGCCGCCTGCTGCTGCATCGCCTCGGCGGCGGCGGCCGACTGCTCGACCAGCGCGGCGTTCTGCTGCGTGACCTGGTCCATCTGCACCACGGCCTCGTTGACCTGCTCGATGCCGGTACTCTGTTCGTTGCTGGCGGCCGTGATCTCGCTGACGATATCCGACACGCGGGCGATGCTGGCGACGATCTCGCGCATAGTGCTGCCGGCTTCATAGACCAGGCGCGAACCGGCGTCCACCTTCTCGACCGAATCGCCGATCAGCTGCTTGATGTCCTTCGCCGCGGTGGCCGAGCGGTGCGCCAGGTTGCGCACCTCGGAGGCGACCACGGCAAAGCCCCTGCCCTGTTCGCCGGCGCGGGCCGCCTCCACGGCCGCGTTCAGCGCCAGGATATTGGTCTGGAAGGCAATGCTGTCGATGACGCCGATGATGTCGGCGATCTTCTTCGACGAGTCGTTGATCGATGCCATCGTGCCCACCACCTCGCCGACCACCTGGCCGCCGCGCACGGCGATGCCGGAGGCAGACTGTGCCAGCTGGTTGGCCTGGCGTGCGTTGTCCGCGTTCTGGCGCACGGTCGACGTCAGTTCCTCCATCGACGACGCGGTCTCTTCCAGCGAGCTGGCCTGCTGCTCTGTGCGCGACGACAGGTCCTGGTTGCCGGCCGCGATCTGGCTCGACCCGGTGGCGATCGAGTCGGTGCCGCTGCGCACCTGTGCCACCAGGCTTTGCAGGCTGGCGGTCATGTCCCGCAATGCCAGCATCAGTTCGCCGGTCTCGTCGCGCGAGCGCACGGTGATCGGCCGGGTGAGATCGCCGCCCGCCACGGTGCGGGCCAC
>DASVVD010000168.1:0-4629 GCA_036386715.1 Pseudoduganella sp. | reverse complement strand
CTCATGCGCGAGGCGCCGTTGGCCAGCAGCGTGTCGCTGGCATGGCGTTCCGACGATTCCAGGATTTCCGCATACACCTTGCCCAGCATGCCGCAATAGGTCAGGGCAATGGCCAGTACGCCGGCGGTGGGGCCGAGCCCGATGATGCGCACGAACAGCAGCGCCCATACCAGCTCGGGCACGCTGCGCAGCAGCACCAGCAGCCAGCGCATGGCCTGGCGCACCGCGCGCGGCGGCAGCGCCATGCGGCCGGTGCCGAGGCGCGAGATCGACAGCCGTTCGGTCACGACCAGCGTGGCGGGAATGGCGCCGAGCAGCGCCAGCGCGAGGCCGGACGTGGCGATCGCCACCGTCTGCCACGTCTCGCGCAGCAGCAATGCCAGGAACTCAGGCGAATGCGCCGGCGGGAAGAAGTCGGCCAGGAAGCGCCATGTGGCCGACAGGCTCTGGCCATCGAACAGCAGCGATGGCTTGAACTCGCTGGCGACCAGCATCGGCCACAGGACCAGCAGTGCCACGACCGTGTACGTGACGCGGCCGCGCCAGGCCGGATCGGGGTGGCGCGCGGAATAGGATGCGGCGGGAATACTATGCATTACAGGCAGGCGCCCACGGCGAGCTTGGCCGGCAGGTCGTCCGGCGGCGGCTCGTTCGCGGGCGGCTGCTCGTTCAGGTACAGTTCGTCGATCATCGCCGGCGTGACCTGGTCGCGCGGCAGGTCGAACACGATGCGGCCTTCCTTCAGCGCCACGATGCGGGGGAAGTGTGCCAGCGCCAGTTCCACCTGGTGCAGGCTGCACACCAGGGCCGCGTTGCGCGCGGCCGCCTCCTGCTGCAAGGTGGCCAGGGTCAGTTGCGACAGCGCCGGATCGAGTGCCGACAGCGGCTCATCGACCAGCAGGGCCTGGGCCGAGGACAGCAGCAGCCGCGCCAGGCCGCAGCGCTGGCGCTCGCCGCCGGAAAGGCGGTCCACGCGCGCATACAGCTTGTCGCCCAGGTTGAAGCGCGACAGCGCGCGCCATGCCGCTTCCGGATCGGCCGGCCTGACCAGCGACACCAGCGCCTGCCACAGGCTCCATCCCGGCAGCCGCGCCGCCAGCACCGCCGTCACGACGCGCTGCCGCGGCGGCAGCGGCGGCGTCTGCGGCGCCAGGAACAGCCGGGCGCGCAGCTTGTGGCGTGCCCGGTCGGACAGGCGCCACGGATCGGCGCCAAAGGCCTCGAACGTGCCGCCGTCCGGTGCATGGCCCACCGACAGCGTGGCCAGCAGCGTGGTCTTGCCGGCACCGGAAGGGCCGATCAGGGCGATCTGTTCTCCTGCTTGCACGGCCAGGGTGATGTCGTGCAGCGCATACGCCCGCGTGCCGCCCGCATGGCGGGCGGACAGGCCATCGAGCCGGTAGACCGGGGTTGCGGTGGGCGTGGTGTCGCCCCGCATTGCTGTCGCTGCCTTGCCTGTCGCCATTTACTTCTTCAGCAGGCCGGCATTTTTCGCCGCCGCTTCGATCGCCACGTAGTTTTCCGCCTTGGCGGGAATGAATTTCGTGGCGCGCTGCAGGGCCAGGATTTCCTTGCCTTCGGGCGTGCTGTCGTCCAGCGCCAGGAAGGCGTCGGTGATCTTTTTCTTCAGGTCGGCCGGCATGTCGGCGCGCACCGTCCAGTTGTAGTCGTAGTAGGCCGGCGTGGTGTAGAACACCCGTACCTTCGACGTATCGACCTTTTTCTCGGCGATCAGTTTTTCCCACACGGAGATATTGAGGGCGCCGGCATCGACCTTGCCGCCGGAGACTGCCGCCACGGTGGCATCGTGCGCGCCGGAGAAGGCGATGCGTTTCAGGTCGCTGTCCGGGTCGATTTTGGCACCCAGCAGGAACGAGCGCGGCATCAGGTGGCCGGAGGTGGACGATTCGGAGCCGAACGACAGTGTCTTGCCCTTCAGGTCGGCCAATTTCGTGATGGACGGCGAGGTGGTGATGAACACCGAGCGGAATTTTTCATCTTCCACGCGCTGCACCAGCGGCACCACCTGGCCCTTGCTGCGCTCCTTGGCCTGCACGAACGTGAAGCCGCCGAACCACACCATGTCGAGCTTGTTGTTGACCAGGCCCTCGACGGACGCAGCGTAGTCGGTCACCGGCGTGAATTCGACCTTCAGGCCGGTCTTCTTCGACAGGTATTCGCCCAGCGGCTTGAACTTGCGCTGCAGTTCGGTCGGCGCTTCGTCCGGAATGGCCGACACGCGCAGCACCTGCTGGGCGTGGGCCGACAGGGAGAGCAGGGTACCGAGTGCGAAGGCGCCGAGGGCGCGTTTGAAGGCTGGTTTCATGATAGGGAAATAAAATTGTTATTGAATGAGAACGTCGCTGGCGAGGCCAGGGGGGACGCTCTGCTTTTTGTAATTGGGTATCATAGCAAAACTACCTTTGCGGTCGTTACACGCCGTCCTGCCAGTCAGTCACATCCACCGAAAACAACAGGAAGAAGCGCCATGCCAATGACACGAACCGCCGCCGCGCTGCGAGCGCTGCCGACCGACTTGCCGGCGGCCGACATGTCCACACTTGCCGAAGAGCCGCATGGCGACCACGCCACGATCGCCGAGATCCAGGCCGGCCTGCTTGCCCCGCAGGCCCGGACTTCGCCGAAATACCTGTACGACAGCCTGGGCTCGCGCCTGTTCGAAGCCATTTGTGAACTGCCCGAGTATTATCCCACACGGACCGAAGCGGCGATTTTCGCCACCCACGGCGCCGACATCGCGCACCGCATCGGCACCGGCAGCACGCTGATCGACCTGGGCGCCGGCAATTGCGCCAAGGCGGCCAGCCTGTTCCCCTTGCTGCAGCCGCAACAATATGTGCCGATCGACATTTCCCGCGATTTCCTGAACGAGGCCGTCGGCCGCCTGCAGCAGCGTTTTCCCGCAATCGCGATGACGGCGCTGGCGCTCGATCTTTCCGGCCCGTTCGTGCTGCCGCCGGCTGTGAACGCGGCGCGGCGCCAGTTCTTCTATCCGGGTTCGTCGATCGGCAATTTCGCGCCGCACGAGGCGATCGCGTTCCTGCGCCGGGTGCGCGAGAACGCCTCCGCCGATGGCGGGCTGCTGATCGGCGTGGACCTGGTCAAGGATGCCGCCGTGCTCGATGCCGCCTATGACGACGCGATCGGCGTGACGGCCGCATTCAACCTGAACATGCTGCGCCACCTGAACCACCTCGCGGGCGCGGACTTCGACGTGCGCCAGTGGCGCCACGTGGCGTTCTTCCATGCCGAGGAAAGCCGCATCGAGATGCACCTCGAAGCGCGCACCGCGCTCACGGTGCGCTGGCCGGGCGGCGAACGGCGCTTCGCCCGCGGCGAACGCATCCACACCGAGGACAGCTACAAGTACACGCCCGACAGCTTTGCCGCGGTGCTGGCGCAGGCCGGCTTCACGGCCGATGCGGTATGGACCGACGACGCCGGCTGGTTCGCCGTGATGCACGCCCGCGTGGCGGCGGACTGAAGGTCAGGGGAGGCACACATGCAGCTGAACGATCCTGCCGTCTGGACGGCCCGCTACCGCGCCGTGCGCGAACATTCGCTGGCGCTGGCCGCGCCGCTGTCCGACGAGGATTGCGGCGCCCAGTCGATGCCGGACGCCAGCCCGGTCAAATGGCACCTGGCGCACACCACCTGGTTTTTCGAGACCTTCATCCTCGAGGCGATGGAACGCGGCTTCGAGCCGTTCCACCCGGCGTTCCGCGTGCTGTTCAATTCGTATTACAACGGCGTGGGCGAGAAGCACCCGCGCGCGCAGCGCGGCCTGCTGACGCGCCCGCCGATGGCGCAGGTGCGCGCCTACCGGGCCAACGTGGATGCCCGCATTGCCACGCTGATCGGCAGCGGGCTCGATGGCGAAGCGCGCGCCCGCCTCGCGGCGTTGCTGACGCTGGGCCTGCAGCACGAGCAGCAGCACCAGGAACTGCTGCTGACGGACGTCAAGCACCTGCTGGCGCAAAACGGGCTGTACCCCGAATACCTCGACCAGGCGTTGCCGCGTGCACTGCCGGCCGCCCCGTTGGCCTGGCTGCCCTTCGAAGGCGGCGTGACGGCGGTGGGCTACGAGGGCGATGGCTTCTGTTTCGACAACGAGCTGCCGCGCCATCGCCAGTTCGTCGAGCCGTTCGAACTGGCGTCGCGGCTGGTGACGAACGGCGAGTTCCTGGCGTTCATCGAGGCGGGCGGTTATCGCGATGCGGCACTGTGGCTGGCCGAAGGGTGGGACTGGGTGCGCGCGCAGGGGCTCGACAAGCCGCTGTACTGGCGGCGCGACGGCGACGGCAACTGGTGCGAATTCACCTTGCTGGGCTTGCAGCCGCTGGACCTGGAACGCCCGCTGACGCACATCTCACTGTACGTGGCGGACGCCTATGCGCACTGGGCCGGTGCGCGCTTGCCGACCGAGGCGGAATGGGAACACGCCGCGCGCGGCGCCGGCGCCTTGCCGGGCGGGCCGCCGGTGCTGCCGCATCCGGAAGGCGCGCCGGCGCCGGCGTCACCAGCGATAGTGGCGTCATTGACGCCACTATCGCAGATGTTCGATCACTGCTGGCAGTGGACCGGCAGCAGCTATGCGCCGTATCCGGG
>DASVVD010000167.1:0-1867 GCA_036386715.1 Pseudoduganella sp. | reverse complement strand
CGGCAGGGCGATGCGGTCCTTGTCGGTGAAATCGGCGATCGACTTGATCTTTGGGTTGTTGCTGACGAGGTAGTAAGGGAAACTGCCCAGCGCCGCCACGCCTTTCACGTTCTGGCGGCCCTTCGTGCGGTCCCATACCGTGACGAGCGGGCCGACGCCCGCGCCGGCGATATCGATCGCGCCGGAAAGCAGCGCATCGTTGACGGCCGCGCCGCCGGACAGTTTCTTCCATTCGACGGCGACGTCGACACCGTTCTGCTTGCCGTATTTTTCGATCAGTTTCTGGTCCTGCGCGATATTGAGCAGCAGGTACGTGACGCCGAACTGCTCGGCGATGCGGATGCTGCCTTCGGCGTGCGCGCCGGTGGCCAGCGCCAGCGCCAGGGCGCCGGCGGCGATGTTCAGTGGTTTCATGTTCGCTCTGGTGAAGTCGGTGGCATCAGTAAGGCATCAGTAAGGCACGTCGCCTTCGATGGTGGTGCGGTACAGCTTGCGGCGCTGGTCGGCCGGACAGCCGGCGGCCAGGTGCATCAGCGAGCGGTTATCCCAGAACACCATGTCGTGCGGCTGCCACTGGTGGCGGTAGACGTGCTGCGGCTTCACGCTGTGGGCGAACAGCTCCGCCAGCAGCGCCGCGCTCGCGTCTTCGGGAATGCCGACGATGCGGGTGGTGAAATGCTCGCTGACGAACAGCGCCTGCCGCCCCGTTTCCGGGTGCGTGCGCACCACCGGGTGGATCACCGGCTGCACTTCGTCGACCTGGGCCTGCGTCAGGTTCGGGCGCCACGGACTGCGGCGCTGCAGTTCGGCATACTGCTTCAGGTAGCTGTGTTCGGCGCGGGCATGGCGGATCTCGTTCTTCAACGCCTGGGGCAGCGTGTCGTAGGCCAGGTGCATGTTGGCGAACAGCGTGTCGCCGCCCTCGGCCGGCAGCTCCTGCGCGTGCAGCATCGAGCCCAGGCTCGGTTTGTCCTTGTACGACAGGTCGGAATGCCAGAAGTGGCCAGCGTCGCCAAGGCCGATCGGCTTGCCGTCTTCGACGATGTTCGAGACCACCAGGACTTCCGGGTGCCCCGCCAGCTGGAAATTTCTCAGCACATGGATTTGCAAGGGGCCGAACAGGCGGGAAAAATCCACCTGCTGTTGCGGCGTGATGCGCTGGTCCCGGAACACCAGCACATGGTGCTCCAGGTGGGCGGCATGCAGCTGCGACAGGTCCTTGCGGGAGAGTGGCTGCGCCAGGTCGAGGCCGAATACTTCTGCGCCAAGGGGACCCTCGATCGGGCGGATGTGCAAGCCCGCTTGCAGGGAACCTGCGACATCGTTTACAGCACTTGCTACTGCGGCACTCAATACTGCGGACATGTGATGCGCTCCAGCTGACGGGGTCGGAAGCTCGCCCGGCACCGCGCTTTCCACGGCCACGGCGCCCGGCGAGTAAAGCCAGTCTATGCCGCTCGCATCATGATGAAAACGAATACTTTTTGATATTGATATGCGGTTTTCATGCCTTGGATGGTTTGCCGTGGGCCGCTTCATGGGCTGATTCATGCCCCGATCCATGGGCCGATCCATGCGCCAGGTCCTGTGCTGTTTTCAGTGCCTCGACGATCGCCCTGAACGCCGCCTGCCGCGATTCGCGGTCCGGCACCCGCAGCGCATAAGCCGGGTGATAGGTGACGACGACCCAGCGCCCTTCATGCTCGAACGGCGTGCCCAGGTAATCCTTCATCGTCACGCTGCCAGTCTGCAGGATCGACTTCAACGCCGTGCTGCCCAGCGCCACCAGCACCTCGGGCGCCACGGTTTCCAGCTCGGTTTCGAGCCAGTAGCGGCAGGCCATCACTTCCTTCTGCGCGGGGGTCTT
>DASVVD010000166.1:0-8941 GCA_036386715.1 Pseudoduganella sp. | reverse complement strand
GGCCGTCGAAGAGGCGGTGAAGACGCTGGCGCAGCAGGCGCTGGCCGGCACGACGCTGCTCAAGGGCGACGTCGTCCAGTCGATCGAGGCGCTGATCGCCGCCATCGACAAGAAGCTCGGCGCGCAGCTCGACCAGATCCTGCACCATCCGGACTTCCAGCAGCTCGAAGGCGCCTGGCGCGGCCTGCACTACCTGGTCAACAACACCGAGACCGACGAGATGTTGAAGATCCGGGTGCTGAACATTTCAAAGAACGAACTGGGCAAGTCGCTCAAGAAATTCAAGGGCACGGCCTGGGACCAGAGTCCCCTGTTCAAGAAGATGTACGAGCAGGAGTTCGGCCAGTTCGGCGGCGAGCCGTTCGGCTGCATCGTGGCCGACTACTATTTCGACAACAGCGCGCCGGACGTGGAACTGCTGACGTCGATGGCCAAGGTGGCCGCCGCCGCCCATGCTCCCTTCATCTCGGCGGCCGCGCCATCGGTGATGCTGATGGAGTCGTGGAACGAACTGGCCAATCCGCGCGACCTCACCAAGATCTTCCAGACACCGGAGCATGCCGCCTGGCGCTCGTTCCGCGAATCGGAGGATTCGCGTTATGTCGGCCTGGCCATGCCGCGCTTCCTGGCGCGCCAGCCCTACGGCGCGAAAACCGATCCGGTTGCCGAGTTCGACTTCGAGGAAGATACCAGCGCGCCCGGCAGCAAGAACTACACCTGGGCCAATGCGGCGTATGCGATGGCGGTCAACATCAACCGTTCATTCAAGCTGTACGGCTGGTGTTCACGGATCCGCGGCATCGAGTCGGGCGGGGCGGTGGAAGGGCTGCCGGTGCATACCTTCCCCACCGACGACGGCGGCGTCGACATGCAGTGCCCCACCGAGATCGCGATTTCCGACCGCCGCGAGGCGGAACTGGCGGCCAATGGCTTCATGCCGCTGGTGCACAAGAAGAATACCGACTTTGCCGCCTTCATCGGTGCGCAGTCGCTGCACAAGCCGGCCGAATACGACGATCCGGACGCTACCGCCAATGCCAACCTCGCGGCGCGGCTGCCTTACCTGTTCGCCACCTGCCGCTTCGCCCACTACCTGAAATGCATCGTGCGCGACAAGATCGGCTCGTTCAAGGAACGCGATGCAATGGAGCGCTGGCTCACCAAATGGATCATGCAGTACGTGGACGGCGACCCCACCAACTCGAGCGAATCCTACAAGGCCAAGAAACCCCTGGCGGCGGCGGAAGTGGTGCTGGAGGAAGTCGAAGGCAATCCCGGCTATTACTCCTCCAAGTTTTACTTGCGCCCTCATTACCAGCTGGAGGGCTTGACCGTTTCATTGCGGCTGGTATCGAAACTCCCTTCGGCGAAAGCCTGAAGGCCTGGTTTGTCACAGCGTTGTCTCAATCACCGCCGCGGCCTGCGCCGCGGCACAACCGGAGAGTCAAAATGGCCGTAGACATGTTCATCAAGATAGATGGTATCAATGGCGAAGCGACCGACAAAGTAATGGCGGGTCAGATCGACGTGCTGGCATGGAGCTGGGGAATGAGCCAGTCCGGCACCACCCACATGGGCGGCGGCGGGGGCGCGGGCAAGGCCAGCTTCCAGGATCTGTCGTTCACCAAGTATATCGACAGCTCGACCAACGCGCTGATGACGGCGCTGGCGAAGGGCAAGCACGTGCTGAAGGCCGAACTGCTGGTGCGCAAGGCCGGCGATGGCCAGCAGGACTACATCTCGATCGCCATGGAAGAAGTCATCGTGACATCGATCTCGACCGGCGGCAGCGGCGGCGAGGACCGGCTGACGGAGAACGTCACGCTCAATTTCGGCAAGGTCAATTTCGGCTACAAACCGCAGACGGCGAAGGGCGACGTGACCGCGTACATGCCGTTCGTCTGGAACATCTCGAAAAACACCGCCGAAGCGTAACGGCGCGACAAACGCCCCCGCCGGTCATCCGGGAGATCGCTGGAAACCGCCCGCCTGATCCAGGCCGCCATGGCCCGCCATCCCGGCGGGCCTGCTTCAACCCATCCGGGAGACCGTTATGCTGGCGCAAGAGCTCGTTCTTGAAGGCGATCTGGCAGGAGGGCTCGAGGCCCTGCAACAAGCCATCCGGCAGGACACCGCCAACGTGCAACTGCGCACCTTCCTGTTTCAGCTGCTGGCCGTCAAGGGCGACTGGCAGCGTGCCATGACACAGCTGAACGTGGCCGGCGAGCTCGACGCCGCCACGCTGCCAATGGTGCAGACCTATCGCGAGGCGATCCGTTGCGAAGCGTTCCGCGCCGCCGTATTCGCGGGCGAGCGCGCGCCGCTGATCTTCGGCGAACCACCCGGCTGGATCGGCCTGCTCGTCGAAGCGCTGAGAATCGACCCGGCGGCGCCGGAGCGGGCCGCGACGCTGCGGGAGCAGGCCTTCGGCGAGGCCGGCGCATCGGCCGGCACCATCGACGGCACGCCGTTCACATGGCTGGCGGACGCCGACGGGCGCCTCGGTCCGGTCCTCGAAGCCATTATCGACGGCCGCTATTTCTGGATACCGTTCCTGCGCCTGGTGGCCATCGGGATCGAAGCGCCGGCCGACCTCAGGGATACCGTCTGGACCGCGGCCAGCTTCACCTTCGCCAACGGCGCGCAATCGGTCGGCCTGATTCCGACCCGCTATGCCGGCACGGTGGAACAGGGTGACGACGCGTTGAAGCTGGCCCGGCGCACCGAATGGGCCGGCGTGCGCGGCCTTGGCCAGCGCATGCTGGTCACCGACAGCGGCGACTACCCGCTGCTCGATACCCGCAGCATTGCCTTCGACAGCGCGCAGGAAGACGGCGAGGAGGACGGTCGGGAGCTCGGCAATGGCTGAACTGGCACCCCGCGAGCGCCTGCAGCCTTCGCTGCTGGACCGCCTGACCGATCATGAGCCCGAAGCGCCGGTCGAATCGCGCGAACGCCGCGTGCTGTCGGCCCGCGCGTTGCGCGAAGGCGTGCTGCGCGACCTGGGCTGGTTGCTCAACGCGACCAACCTGCTGTCGGTGACCAACGCCCCGGCATTGCCGCACGTGGCCAGTTCGGTGCTCAACTACGGCATGCCCGATATCTCGGGCGCGTCGCTGGCCGGCATGCAGCTGGGGGACCTGGAGCGTGCGATCCGCCAGGCGATCTGGGATTTCGAGCCGCGCCTGAACCGCTCTTCCGTCACCGTGCGGGCCATTCCGTCCGAAAGCATTGCCAAGGTGGTGTTCGAGATCCAGGGCGACCTGTGGGCGCAACCGTATCCCGAGCGCCTGTACCTGCACACCGAACTCGATCTCGATGTGGCCCACGTGCGCGTGACCGACCAGGCCGGGGCGGCGCGATGACCTCGCCCCGCTTCCTGCACTACTACAGCCAGGAGCTGCAGCACCTGCGCGAGATGGGCGGCGAGTTCGCGGCGCGCTATCCGAAGGTGGCGGGCCGGCTGGGCCTGGACGGTTTCGACTGTGCCGACCCTTACGTGGAACGGCTGCTGGAAGGGTTCTCGTTCCTCACCGCGCGCGTGCAGATGAAGATCGATGCCGAATTCCCCCGCTTCACGCAGCACCTGTCGCAACTGGTCTACCCGGATTTCCTTGCGCCCACGCCGTCGATGGCGGTGGTGCAATGCCAGCCGGACCTGTCCAGCCCTGCGCTGGGCGCCGGGTTCACGATCCCGGCCGGCACCGCGATGCGCAGCCTGCTGGGCAAGGACGACCTGACCGCCTGCGAATACCGCAGCGCCCACGCACTGACGTTGTGGCCGGTCGAGCTGGCGGAGGCGGATTTCTTCACCCATGCCGGCAGCATCGCCGGCATCAACGCGACGCTGCCGCCGGGGATCAAGGCCGGCCTGCGCCTGCGCCTGCGCACCACCCACGATGCACCGTTCAATACCTTGCGCCTGGACAGGCTGGCGCTGCACCTGCGCGGCGGCGACGCGCTGCCGGCGCAGATCTACGAGCGCCTGCTGGGTTCTGTCGCCGGCGTGCTGGTCATGCCGGCGCAGCGGCCCGCCGCATGGCACCGGCTGCTGCCCCGCACGGCCCTCCAGCCGGCCGGATTCGATGCCGCCGATGCGCTGCTGCCTGGCGCGCAGCGCAGCTTCCAGGGCTACCGGCTGCTGCAGGAGTATTTCGCGTTCGCGTCGCGCTTCATGTTCCTCGACATCGCCGGCCTGCAGGAAGCGGTCGCCTGCTGTGCCGACCGGGAACTGGACATCGTGGTACTGCTCGACCAGGGCGACACGCGGCTCGAACAGACGCTCGACACCGCCCACTTCGCGCTGCACTGCACGCCGGTGGTCAACCTGTTTCCACGGCGGGCGGATCGCATCGACCTGTCCGGCGACAGTTTCGAGCATCACGTGCTGGTCGACCGCACGCGGCCGATGGATTTCGAGGTGCATGGTATCGACAGTGTCACGGGCTATGGCAGCGGCGCCGATGGCGAGCAGCGCTTCGAACCCCTGTATGGCGCTTCCGACCTGGGCGGGCCGGGGCGCGCCTGTTACCAGGTGCGGCGCGAACCGCGCCTGCTGTCGCAACGCCAGCGCGAACGCGGCCCCCGTTCGTCGTATATCGGCAGCGAAACATTCATCACGCTGGTCGACGCGGCCGAGGCGCCTTACCGCCACGACCTGCGCCAGCTCGGCGTGGCCGTGCGGTGCACAAACCGCGACCTGCCCCTGTCGATGCCGCTGGGCGTGGGCCGGACCGATTTCATCCTCGACATTGGCGCACCGGTGCTGGCCGTGCGCGTGGTGGCGGGCCCGAGCCGTCCGTTGCCGTCCTTCGCCGAAGGCGCCGTCGCGTGGCGGCTGATCAATGCTTTGTCGCTCAACTACCTGTCGCTGGCCGATGCGGCAGGAGACAGCGGGCAGGGCGCCGTCGCGCTACGCGACCTGCTGGCGCTGTACTGCCACAAGGAGGACCCGGTGGCGCAGCGCCAGGTGGAAGGGGTGCGCTCGGTGCAGGCCCGGGCCGTCACGCGGCGCATGCCCACGCCGGGCCCGATCACCTTCGGCCGCGGGCTGGAAATCACGGTCACGCTGGATGACGCGGCATTCGAAGGCGCCGGCGCCTTCCTGCTGGGCGGCGTGCTGAGTCATTTCTTCGCGCAGTATGTCAGCATCAACACGTTCGCCGAGACCGTGGTGCGCACCCTCGCCCGGGGGACCATCATGCGCTGGCCGGCACGGGAGGGCGCATGCGCAACCCTGTAGACGTGGAGCGCCAGCTGGCGGAGCGCGCTGTGCGCATGGATTTCATGCAGGCGCTGCGGCTGCTGGAAAACGCCCATCCCGGCCAGCCGCGCATCGGCACCGCGCTGCGGCCGCGCGACGAAGCCGTGCGCTTCGGCCAGGACCCTTCGCTGGGATTCGAACCGGGCGCGCTGCGCGGCTTCACGCCAGCCACCGCGCAGCGCAAGGCGCGGCTGACGGTCAACTTCGTCGGGTTGCTGGGCCCCAACGGCCCGCTGCCGCTGCACCTCACGGAATACGTGCGGGAGCGCACCCGCAACCATGGCGACGGCACGCTGGTCGCGTTCCTCGACATCTTCCATCACCGCGCGCTGTCGCTGTTCTACCGTGCGCGCGCCTGTGCCGAGCCGGCGATCAGCCTGGACCGGCCCGGCAGCGACCGCTTCGGCGACTACCTGGGCAGCCTGTGCGGCATCGGCACCCCCGCGCTGCGGCAGCGCGACGAGATCGGCGATTTCGCCAAGCTGCACTTCGCCGGACTGCTGGCGAACGGCAGGCGCCCCGCTGCGGGCCTGGCAACCATCCTGCGCGCCTACTACGGGCTGCCGGTGCGGATCGAGCAGTTCGTCGGCCACTGGATGCCGATCCCGGCCGACTGCCAGACCCGCATCGGCCGGCAGGAGCTGGGCAACCGGCTCGGCACGTCGGCGGTGCTGGGTCGGAAGGTGTGGGATTGCCAGCACCGCTTCCGCCTCGTCTTCGGTCCGCTCGACCATGCCGACTATGTGCGCCTGCTGCCCGGCGCCCCCGGCATGCGCCGCCTGCAGGCATGGGTGCGCCAGTACGCCGGCCCGGCGCTCGACTGGGACGTGCGGCTCGTGCTGAAGAAGGCGCAGGTGCCGCAGCTGAAGCTGGGCAAGATGCAGCTGGGCTGGACCACGTACCTCGGCAGCGTGCCGGCGGTACGCGATGCCGGCGCACTGACACTCAAGGGAGCCGCTGCCGCGGCCTGACGGGAACAACGGGAGACCACCATGGCCGACATCAGTCGCGTCGCACTGTTTGGCAAGCTCGATGCGCTGTGCTACCGCGCGATCGAGAGCAGCACGGTATTCTGCAAGCTGCGCGGCAACCCCTATGTGGAAGTGATCCACTGGGTGCATCAGATCCTGCAGCTGCAGGATTCCGACCTGCACCGCCTCATCCGCCATTACGAACTCGATGGCGCGGTGCTCGCACGTGACCTGACCGCGGCGCTGGACCGCCTGCCGCGCGGCGCCACCTCGGTCACGGACCTGTCGTCGCACGTGGAGGAACTGGTCGAACGGGCCTGGGTGTATGGCACGCTGATGTTCGGCGAGGGTGCCGTGCGCAGCGGCCACCTGCTCGTGGCCGCCCTGAAGACCGCCAACCTGCGCAACGCGCTGTTCGCGATCAGCCGCCAGTTCGAGCGCATCAGGCCGGATGATCTGGCCGAGCGCTTCGCCGTGCTGCTGAAGGAATCGCCCGAGGCGCGCATGGCCGCGAGCGACGGCTTCGTGACCGCCGCGCCCGGCGAAGCCTCCGGTGCCATCGCGCCGGCCGCGATGGGCAAGGGCGAGGCGCTGGCAAAATTCACCGTCGACCTGACCGCGCAGGCCAGGAGCGGCAAGATGGACCCGATCGTCGGCCGCGACGACGAGATCCGCCAGATGGTCGACATCCTGATGCGGCGCCGGCAGAACAACCCCATCATGATCGGCGAGGCCGGCGTCGGCAAGACGGCGGTGGTGGAAGGCTTCGCCCAGCGCATCGCGCGCGGCGACGTGCCGCCGGCGCTGAAGGAAGTGCGGTTGCTGACGCTGGACGTGGGCCTGCTGCAGGCCGGCGCCAGCATGAAGGGCGAGTTCGAGCAGCGGCTGCGCTCCGTCATCGACGAGGTACAGGCCAGCGAGAAGCCGGTCATCCTGTTCATCGACGAGACGCACACGCTGGTCGGCGCCGGCGGCGCGGCCGGTACCGGCGACGCGGCCAACCTGCTCAAGCCGGCGCTGGCGCGCGGCACCCTGCGCACCATCGGCGCCACCACGTTTGCCGAGTATAAAAAGCATATCGAGAAGGATCCGGCCCTGACGCGCCGCTTCCAGAGCATCCAGGTCGACGAGCCGGACGAGGCGCGCGCGATCCTCATGATGCGCGGCGTGGCCTCGACGATGGAACAGCACCACAAGGTGCAGATCCTCGACGAGGCGCTGGAAGCGGCCGTGCGCCTGTCGCACCGCTATATCCCGGGCCGCCAGCTGCCCGACAAGTCCGTCAGCCTGCTCGATACGGCCAGCGCCCGCGTGGCGGTCAGCCTGCATGCGACGCCGGCCGAGGTGGACGACAGCCGCAAGCGCATCGACGCGCTGAATACGGAACTGGACATCATCCGGCGCGAGGACGCGATCGGCATCGATACGGCGCGGCGCGCGGAGGCGGCGCTGGCGGCGCTGGGCGACGAGACGCTGCGGCTCGAAACGCTCGAAGCGCGCTGGCAGGGCGAGCGCACGCTGGTCGAGGAACTGCTGGCGCTGCGTGCCCGGCTGCGTGACGGCGGCAAGCCGGTGGAGGGCGAGGACAAGGGCGCGGCGCTGGACGACGGCGCGCGCGCCGGCCTGAAGGAACAGCTGAAGGGCGTGCAGGCCAAACTGACAGCACTGCAGGGCGAACAGCCGCTGATCCTGCCCACCGTCGACTACCAGGCCGTGGCTGCCGTGGTGGGCGACTGGACCGGCATTCCGGTCGGCCGCATGGCGAAGAACGAGGTGGAAAACATCCTCAACATCGCCGCGGTGCTGTCGCAGCGGGTGGTGGGCCAGGACCATGCGATGGAAATGATCGCCCGGCGTATCCAGACCTCGCGCGCGGGGCTGGACAACCCCGGCAAGCCGGTCGGCGTGTTCCTGCTGGCCGGTACCTCCGGCGTCGGCAAGACCGAGACGGCGCTGGCGCTGGCCGAGGCGCTGTATGGCGGCGAACAGAATCTCATCACGATCAACATGAGCGAATACCAGGAGGCGCACACGGTGTCCACGCTGAAGGGCGCGCCGCCCGGCTACGTGGGCTACGGCGAAGGCGGCGTGCTGACCGAGGCGGTGCGCCGCAAGCCCTATTCGGTGGTGCTGCTCGATGAAGTGGAAAAAGCCCACCCGGACGTGCATGAAATCTTCTACCAGGTGTTCGACAAGGGCTTCATGGAAGACGGCGAAGGCCGCTTCATCGATTTCAAGAACACCTTGATCATCCTCACCACCAACGCCGGCACCGACCTGATCGCCGGGCTGTGCCAGGACCCCGAGCTGATGCCCGATCCGGAAGGCATGGCCAAGGCGCTGCGCCCGGCCCTGCTGAAGGTGTTTCCGCCGGCCCTGCTGGGGCGGCTGGTGACGATTCCGTACTACCCGCTGTCGGACGAAATGCTTGGCCGGATCGTGCGGCTGCAGCTCGAGCGCATCAAGAAAAGGGTCGAGGCGCGCTATGCGATCCCGTTCACGTATGGCGAGGATGTGGTGCAGCTGGTGGTATCGCGCTGTACCGAGAGCGAGTCGGGCGGGCGGATGATCGATGCGATCCTGACCAATACGATGCTGCCGGATATCTCGCGGCAGTTCCTGACGCGGATGATGGAAGGTGATACGCCACGGGGCGTCGATGTGGCAACTGGCCTGGATGGCTTCAGCTACACGTTCGACGATGGAG
>DASVVD010000165.1:0-10627 GCA_036386715.1 Pseudoduganella sp. | reverse complement strand
CATCGCGGCATTCGGCCTGTGCCTGGCGGCGCTGGCGCTGTTCGCCACTACGCCGGCCAGCTTCATTGCCATCTACGCGCTGATGGGCGTGGCCGCCGCCGGGCAGACGCCGCTGCCGTATGCCAAGGCGATTTCGGCCTGGTTCGACCACCGGCGCGGGCTGGCGCTCGGGCTGGCGATGTCCGGCGTGGGCCTGGGGGCGGCGCTCGTGCCGCAGCTCGCCCAGTACCTGGTGGCCCACGGCGGCTGGCGCAGTGCCTACCTGGGGCTGGCCGTGCTGGTCACCGTGGTCGGGCTGGCGGCCGTGTCGCTGGCCGTGCGCGAGCCGGTGGCGGCCGAGCGCCCCCGCGTGGCCGGCGACCTGCCGGGCCTTACCGGCGCGCAGGCCCTGCGTGCACCGTGCTTCTGGCAGCTGGCCGCGGCCTTCTTCGCCGTGGCGATCGCCGCCAACGGCACCATCGCGCACGTGGTGCCGCTGCTGGTCGACCGCGGCATCGCGCCGGCGGTGGCGGCGGGCGCCATGGCCTTTGCCGGTATCGCGCTGACGTTCGGCCGGCTGCTGGCGGGCTGGCTGCTGGATCGGGTCCACGCACCTTACGTGGCGGCGTTCTTCTTCGCCATGCCGCTGGCCGGCATCATGCTTCTGCTCACGAATCCGGCGCCACAGGCGGCCGCCCTGGCGGTGGTGCTGGTGGGCCTGGGCCTGGGCGCCGAGGTGGACCTGATCGCCTTCCTGCTGTCGCGCTACCTGGGCATCCGCAGCTTCGGCGAGATCTACGGCTACCTGTTCTGCGTGTTCATGCTGGGCTCGGGCGTGGGGCCTTACCTGATGGGGCTGTCGTTCGACCGGCTCGGCTCGTATGATCCGGCGCTGACGGGGCAGTGCGTCGCCCTCGCCGTCGCGGCGCTGTTGCTGGTGAAGCTGGGGCCTTACCGTTATCCGTCGCTGCGCAGCACCGCGCCGGACAGTGCGCCGCTGCTGGTGCCGGCCACGACCGCGGAGGGCAAATGAGAGCGGCGCTTGCTTCGCTTGCGGGATGGCTCTGCATCGTGCTGGCGGGATGTGGCGAGGGCAAGGGCGGTGATGCTGCCGCGGTGGCGCAGCCCTACCTGCCGGCGCAGGATACGGTCCGCGTGACCGGCGGCACCGTCCAGGCCAGCGGCGATTCGACGGCGCAGCTGCGCGTGTTCCGTGCCATGCCCTTTGCCGCGCCACCGGTCGGACAGCTGCGCTGGAAGGCGCCGCAGGCGGTCGTGGCGTGGAACGGGGTGCGCCGCGCCGACTCTTTTGCAGCCGGCTGCGTGACGGGCAACCGGCCGTTCGGCCAGCCCGGCTCGATCCTGTACCAGAACTCGGAAACGCAAAGCGAGGATTGCCTGTACCTGAACGTATGGTCCGGGGCAGCCGCCGGCAGTACGGAGAAGCGCCCGGTGATGGTGCTGCTGCATGGCGGCGCGCTGCTGCTGGGATCGGGTGCGCAGCCGAACTATGACGGCACGGGACTGGCGCAGAAAGGCGCCATCGTGGTGACGCTGAATTACCGGCTCGGCGCATTGGGGTTCCTGGCCCACCCGGGCCTGTCGGCGGAATCGCCGGATCGTGTGTCGGGCAACTACGGCCTGCTCGACACGATCGCCGCGCTGCGCTGGGTGGCCGCGAACATCGCCAGCTTCGGCGGCGACCCGGCCAATGTCACCGTCTACAGCGAATCGGCCGGGGCGCAACTGGCATCCGTGCTGCTGGCGTCGCCGCTGGCGAAAGGGCTGTTCCACCGCGCCGTTCTGGAAAGCCTGGCCAGTTTTCCGGCCGGTGCCGACACGGCGACGCTGGCCACGGCGGAAGTGGCGGGTACCGCGCTGGCCGCCAATCTCGGTGCGCCGGACATCGCCGCGCTGCGTGCGCTGTTGCCGCAGCAGATCATGGCGGGCACAGGCTCCGTGGTCGGCGTGATCGTCGACGGTTACGCGTTGCCGGACCAGCTCGATAAACTGTACGCACGCGGCGCATTCCACGATGTGCCATTGCTGACCGGGTGGAACGCGGACGAAGGCACGCCGTATCCGCTGTTTGCCACCACGCTGGCAACCTACAGGTCCACGGCGGCCCAACGCTACGGCAGCTTCGCGGAAGCGTTCGCGCGCACGTATCCGGTGCAATCCGACGCGGACGTGCTGGCGATGGCGCATGCGCCCATGCGCGACGGGATGTTCGGCTGGCAGCCGTGGACGCTGGCACGCGCGCATGCCGCGCATGCGGCGTCGCCCACCTGGTTGTATCACTTCATGCGCCGGCCATCGTACTTCCCCACGCAGCATTTCACCGAACTCGACCCGCCCGGGCGCTACGGCGCCCACCACACGCTGGAGCAGGTGTACTTCTACAACAACCTGGATCGCAGCGCACCGCTGCGGGCCTGGTCGGACGTGGACCGCCGCATAGCCGACGTGGCGTCATCCTACCTGGTGAACTTCGCGGTCACCGGCGATCCGAACCGGGGCCCGCACGCGCAAGCCGCGCTGCCTGCGTGGCCCGCCTTCGGCGGTGCGGGGCACCAGGTTACGCCCCAGGCCATGCTCATCGGCGATGCGATCGAGCCGGGCCCCGTGCCGCAACAGGCCGCGCTGGCATTCTTCGACGCGTTTTACGCCGGCACGCTGGGGCGGCCGCTGCCGTTCGCGCTGCCATGAAGGCCGTGCCGCGCAGTACCCGGTGGCAGGTGACGGTGGAATTCGGCGACTGCGACCCTGCCGGCATCGCGTTCTACCCGAACTTCCTGCGCTGGTACGACGCCTCGACCCGCCACTTCTTCCAGGCCTGCGGCGTGCCGCCATGGCGCGAGCTGGAGCGCGCCGAAGGCATCATCGGCACGCCGGTGGTCGAGGCCACGTCGCGCTACCTGCGGCCAGTCAGCTATGGCGACGCGATCACCGTCGATACCTGGGTGGAGGAATGGCGGGCAAGGAGCTTCGTGCTGCGGCACGAACTCCGACACGGCGGTGAGCTGTGCTCGGAAGGGCGCGAAGTGCGCGTTTTCGCCGTACGACAGGCGGGCGACGGCACGCGCATTCGCGCGATTCCGGTTCCGCCCCACATTGAAGCGATGTGCCGCTGACCGAAGCCTGGGGATTGCCTTCCCGGCCGCGCCCTGTCCAGGCGAGCCTCATGGTTTCTTCGCTGCGCAGCCCGCAAGAATTTCGCGCCTGGCGTCGAATCCGGCGGTGTTGCGCCCGCCCATGCCAGCAACCAGCCAGCCGGGCCGGCATTCCCCATGACGAGATGTTCGACCAGGTGCGCGCTGCCTTGCGAATCCCTCATGCATTCCGACGACCAGTCCGATGGTCGCGAATAACGCACATGCCATGATCGCAGTAATATTTTCGCTGTAATATTTTATTCATAACATATACGTCAAAGTTTAAATGTCGTAGCAAAGTAACAGTGCGACTTCGCGTCAACGGAATGAATCGTCCTGCCGGCGGACGGCGGTGTCGCCGCAGTCTGTCACTGGTTTATAAAAAAGGCTTCAGATCAGCCGCTACGGACTTTCTGCAAGTAGCTGAATTCATGCGTATTTTCACAGTTCTCCCTTTTTGATATTTCCTGAACTAAAGTCTTTTCCAGCCGTGTAAAAATCGGATCGAAATCTCCCGCTATGCCGTCTGCTGACTCCACCATCCTCGACCGGAACATTGCATGGAATTGAGCATTAACGTTGTTAATGCGGTGTTAATCTCGGATTGGTATCAGGCCCTGGCTGGCGCGGCAACGCGGCTGCCACCGGCTGAAGGCCGGTAAGACAGGCGAGCCGTCATGCCGCACGTGTCACGGCAACCGGCGCGCGCTGTATTCGGCGACTCATAAAACCAATACGGAGATTGCATGGAACACCCTGAACTGAAGCAAAAACTCATCAGTGTGGCCGTCGCTGCCGCCTGCCTGGCGGTCATGGCCTCCACCCGCGCGCAGGATGCCGGCGCCGGCGCATCCGAGGCGTCGCCCGGTACCAACGCTGCAGTGCAGACCGTGGTGGTCAGCGGCCTGCGCCAGTCGATGCTGTCGTCGCTGAACCTGAAGCGCCGGGCCGACGGTATCGTGGACGGCATCGTCGCCGAGGACATCGGCAAGTTCCCGGACACCAACCTGGCCGAATCGCTGCAGCGCATCTCGGGCGTGTCGATCGACCGGTATAACGGCGAAGGATCGCGGATCACCGTGCGCGGCATCGGCCCCGACTTCAACATGGTGCTGCTCAATGGCCGTCAGATGCCGACGTCGAACCTCGGCGACCTGAGCGGGCGGGCGTTCGACTTCGCCAACCTGGCTTCCGAGGCGATCTCGCAACTGCAGGTCTACAAGACCAGCCGTGCCGAAACCCCGACAGGGGGCATCGGTGCCACCGTCAACGTGATGACCGCCCGCCCGCTCGACAAGCCGGGCACGTTCTCGAGCATTGGTGTCAAGGCCATGTATGACACGTCGAACGACAACCTGCCCGGCGACGCCAGGGCCAGCCGTTCGTTGACGCCGGAAGTCTCGGGCCTCTTCAGCACCACCTCCGCCGATGGCAAATGGGGCCTCGGCATTACCGGCAGCTACCAGTCGCGCAACCTGGGCGTCAACTCGGCGTCGGTCGGCGGCTGGCGGGGCCCGTTCCGCGGCGACGAACAGAACTGGGGCACCATCCCGGCGGCGAACCCGGACATCCACAACCATCCCGGCGCGACCGACCTGTATGCGGTGCCGCAGAACCTGAGTTACAGCTTCAGCGGTGCGCAGCGCAAGCGCACCAACGGCCAGCTGACCCTGCAGTGGGCGCCGACGAAGTCGCTGACCACGACGTTGGACTACACCTATGCCCGCAACGAGCTGCAGAGCAGGCAGAACAACATGTCGGCGTGGTTCAATTTCGGCCCGTCCACCTCCACCTGGACGGACGGGCCCATTGCCGCGCCGTTGGTCTATACGGAACTGATTTCTCCGGCCACCAGCGACATCGCGATGGGTGCCGTCAACACCGGCTTCAAGACCGAGAACAAATCGCTGGGATTCAATGCCCAGTGGCGCGCCTCGGCCGACCTGAAGCTGGAATTCGATGTCCACCGCTCGATTGCCGAATCGGGCCCGGACAATCCGTATGGCACCAGCAACAGCCTGGCCACCGCCAGCTTCAGCCGCGGCAATACCACGGGCGACTTCTCGCAGGAATTCCCGGTGCTGAGCATCCAGGGCGCCGACTTCACCAGGGCTCCGCAAATGGGTTCCGGCTCGTCGTTCCAGAACGCCTACATGAAGGGCGAGGTGGACCAGTTCCAGGCCAAGGGCCGCCTGCGCGTCGGCGAAGCGTCGAACCTCAATTTCGGCCTGGGCGCGACCGACGTCAGGAACCGCTCGGCTTCCTCGAACGTCCAGAACGATAGCTGGAGCGGCCTGGGGCAGGCTGCCGATTATCCGGCCAGCCTGTGGCATCCGGAAACGGTCAGCCAGTACTTCGACCAGCTGGCCGGCTCGGACACGCCGAACCTGTTCAACCATTTCTACACCTTCAATTTCGAGGAGGTGCGCGCGGTCATGGCCCAGGTCTCGGGCACGCCCGAACGATACATGCCGAAGAACACCTACGATACCGACCAGCGCACCACCGAAAAGTCGCGCTCGGCCTATGTGCAGCTCAACACCGATTGGGACACCGCCCTGCCGATGCACACGGCGATCGGCGTGCGCTTCGAGAAGACCAGCGTCGTCTCGACCGCGCTCGTGCCGGCGGCAACCTCGATCAGCTGGGTATCGGCGAACGAACTGCCGGTGGCCTTCGGCACACCAACCTTCACGACGCTCACCGGCCGTTACCACAACCTGCTGCCGAGCGTCGACTGGGACATGGACGTGCGTCCCGACATGAAGGTGCGCGCCAGCTATGGCCAGACGATCGGCCGGCCGCGCTACGACCAGATCGCCGGCGGGCAGATCCTGAGCGCCATGGCGCGCAGCAACGGCGGCACGGGCAGCCAGGGTAATCCGGCGCTGAAACCGGTCAAGTCGAAAAACATCGACCTGTCGTGGGAGTGGTACTACAACGACCAGAGCTTCTTCTCGGTCAACGCGTTCTGGAAGGACCTGGGCAATTACGCCGGGCAGTCGCTGATCACGGACACCCCGTTCAACCTGCACACGCCGATCGGCGGGGCGTACTACAACGAAGCGGTGGCCAGCGGCTGCGGTGCCGATGCGACCTGCATCCGCAACTTTATCTTCAGGAACCATGCCGGCGCCCCGGGGGTGACCGTCACCGGCACGGACACCAGCGGCAACCCGACCGGCACCATTGTCGGCCAGCCGGGCGATCCGGTCGCGCCATTCCAGATCACGACCTATTCGAACCAGAAGCAGGCCAAGCTGAACGGCCTGGAACTGAACCTCCAGCACATGTTCGGCAACAGCGGCTTCGGCATGGCGACCAACTACACTTATGTGCACTCAGGCCTGCGCTATGACAACCGCAGCATCGGCGAGCAGTTCGCCCTGGTTGGCCTGTCGAACTCCGCCAACGTGATCGGCATCTTCGAGAACGACCGGTGGACTGCCCGCCTGGCTTACAACTGGCGCGACGAATTCCTCTCGTCGACATTCGACGGTACCGGTCCGAACCCGCAGTACGTCGAGCCTTATGGGCAGTTCGACCTGAGCGTGGGTTATGCCGTGAACAGGCAACTGAGCCTGCAGTTCGAAGCCATCAACCTGGCCAACGCCACGACCCGGGTGCACGGCCGGACCGAGGTAATGGTCCAGTCCGTCACGCAGGGCGGTCCGCGCTACATGATCGGGGCACGCTACAAGTTCTGATCGGTCGTGCACGGCATGCATGCGATGCCATGCATGCCGGTTTACCTGTAACGCGACCTGTCAAACCAACATGGAAGAGAGTGTGAATGAATCACCTCGATAGAAGAGAATGGCTGCGCCTTGCCACCGCGGCCGGTGCAGCGTTGACGCTGGGCAGCTTGCCGGCATGGGGAAACGCGGCGAATCGAAAGCCGCCCGACTACTTCCGTCCCGGCGGGATCTGGCTCGACACCAACGGCAAGCCGATCCATGCGCATGCCGGGTCGATCATGCAGGTGGGCGACACGTTCTACTGGTACGGCGAGAACAAGGAAAAGACCGACCTCAAGACCGGTCTCTGGCACTGGGGCATGCGGGCCTACTCGTCGAAGAACCTGGTTGACTGGACCGACCTTGGCCTGATCGTGCCGCCGGTCCTCGACAATCCCGGCTCCACGCTGGCCCCGAAAAGCCTGGCCGACCGTCCGCATATCCTCTACAACCGGAAGACCCGGAAATTCGTGTGCTGGATCAAGATCATGCACCCCGAAGACTGGTCGCAAAGCCGTACAGTCCTCGTCGCCGACCAGATCACGGGGCCTTATACGCTGGTACGCGAACATATCAGGCCATTCGGCATGAGCGCGGGGGACTTCGATCTCGTCGCGGCGCCGGATGGCAAGGCGTACATGATCTTCGAGCGCGTCCACACCGAAATGATCGTGGCGGACCTGACGGACGACTACACCGGCTTCAGCGGCTACTATTCGACGCACTTCCCCCAGGACCAGCCGCCGTTCACGCGGGAAGGGCCGGCTTACTTCTTCCGCAAGGGCAAGCATTACCTGTTTACCTCCGGGACCAGCGGCTACCACCCCAACCCCTCAGAGGTCGCCGTCGCGGAAACCTTCCATGGTCCCTGGACCGTGCTCGGCGACGCACATCCCAGGGACAGGACGCGCACGTCGTTCAGTTCGCAGATCTGTTCGGTCTTCAAGCATCCGGGCAAACAGGATCTGTATATCGCCCTGGCGGACCGCTGGATCCATAACCTGCCGGAACTCGAGGGGCCGTCGTTCCATACAGGCGAAGCCTCGACGCGTTTCCAGGGCTATTACGCGAAGAATCTTGCACCCGGCGGGTCGATCCTGACCGCCGGGGAAAAGGCGGCACTGGAAGCGCTCGAGAGCCGGATCGAACCCGCCAAGGCGCGCCATGTATGGTTGCCCGTGCTGTTCGACGGCGATCGGCCCTATATCGACTGGCGCGAGCAGTGGAGCCTGGACGAATTCGCCTGAATCCCCCGGCTCCCGGGTCCAGGAGGCGCGGGGATGCCACTTTCCTCGCTCTCCTTGGAACTGGCGGGACATGATCGGCACCACCAGGATCGGCGGCATCATGGCGCGCAAGACAGATGCCGCCACGGCCATGACGGAGTCGAACATCAGCGTAATGACCGGCCTGCGCCACTGTTCCGAGCGGCGCAGGCACCTACCCGCAGCCCGTCAGTCTCCCGGCAGGTAACTGTCCAGGTAGCTGATATACGACGAGCCGTTGGCGGCCGCCCCCTGCTCGTTGACCACGTGCGAAATCTCGCCCGAGCCGGACAGGAATACGGCGACCGCATGGCGGATCTTCACGCCCGGCCTGGCGGGAACCCGGATGGCGCTGGCCTCGACGATCGGCTGGCCGGCGTTGAAGAACGAGTACACGCCCAGCCCGATGGCGCTGTGCTTCTTGACCCCGGCGCCGACGTTATAGGAGGCATAGCCCTTGATGTCGCCGTCCATCCACCCGGCCTGCTGCGGCGGATCGTATGGCAGCTCGCTCTGGTAGAAGATGGTCTGGCCGTTGTTGCCGTTCCAGACCAGCTGGTGCTTCTGGTAGTGCTCGACGAACAGGCCCAGTCCCGTGACGTCGTCGCCGTTGACAATCAAACCCGTGTCGGCGCGGTTGACCGCCCACGCCGCGCCGGCGCCATGGTCGGCCCGCCACGCCCACAGGTGGTCGATGATCACGTTGGCGCTGTTCACTTCGAGGCTGATGGCGGCGCTGCCGGCGGCCGGGCCGCCGATACGGAAGAACACATCGCTGAGCAGGGTCGGATTCTGCTTCCAGCCCTTGGCCGGCAATGCCGGCACGCGCCTTTCGCCGTGCCGCGCACCGACCTGCACCAGCACCGGCGAACCGCCCGGCGGCGCATCGACGATCAGCCCGGCGATGGCGATGCCGTCGCCGTCGCCGGTGACAATGGCGGCCTTGCCGGCAGCCGGCACCAGCGTTGCCATGCCCAGGCCCAGCAGCACGGTGTTGCGGTGCCTGACGTCCAGCTGTTCGGTCAGCCGGTACACGCCGGGCGTAAACAGCACATGCCGGCCACGCGCCAGTGCCGCGTTGATGTCCGCCGTCGGCGTGGCGGGCCGGGCGATCAGGAAGTCGCCGATCGGAATCGACGTGCCCGCCTCAGGCGTGGCGCCGCCGTCCTCCCACGAGGTGCCCGCGGCGGCCACGCGCAGAGCGGGCTTGAAGACGTGGTAGCCGCCGTTCGCATCGATATAGAGGAACGGTTTCTCGCGGCTGCGCGGCGTGCTGGCCAGCGTCGTGACAGGCGGTGCCGGCCAGGTTTGCGCCGGTGCACCGGCCACGCCGGAAAACACCATGTTCCAGACCGAGCCTGCCCAGTTGCCGATCGCGCTGTCGCGCGTGTACCACTGCTGCTGCGAGCCCGACTGTACCTGCCCGTCGATGCGGCTGTCGGCGATGAAGCCGCCGCTGGAATAGCCCCACCAGGCCGGCATCAGTTCCAGGCCACCGCGGATGTGCACGCGCCGCATCGGCGATGCCTGCGACACGGCCCAGCGCGTGGTGCCGCCGGCAGGCGTGATCGACAGGTTCTCGAGCGAACGCCAGAAGTTGATCAGCGCGCTGTCGGTACCGGCGCTCCAGTCGATACGGCCCTCGACCCGCAGGCCGCCGTTGACGACGACATCGTCCGGATGGCGCCCGAGGCCCGCCACGGACGTGTAGTAGCCGACCTGCGCATCGACCTGGTAGGTGCCGGGCTTGAACAGCACGGCATGCCGTCCCGTGCCGAATTCCGCCTCGCCGGCGATGGCGTCGAGCGCCGCCTGGACCGTGGCCGATGGCGTCGCCGGATCGAAGACCAGCACATCGGGGCCGAAATCGGGCGTGACGGCCGGTGCCGGTGCCGGCCCGGCCAGCGCCGGCATGGCCGCTCCCGCAACGAGCGCCAGCGCGGCCAACCGGGCCGCCCAGCGCGTGGTGGACATCTGCACTGCCTTGGATAGTGCCATTCCCATCTCCTTGTTATCGTTGATGCGGCTTCGTTGCGCCCGGCGTGACCGCCGCCAAACCACGCGGGGAGTCGACCGAGATTAACACCGGGTTAACCGGCTTAACGCTCAATTACAAGGTAGATTTGCGGGGGTATGGCGTGCTCAGCGCGCCGCGCCCGGCGGCTGCCGGGCGGCGGCCGCCAGCCGGCCCATCGCCTCGCGCGCCGTCATGCGGTCCTGGTTCCAGAACTGCTGGATCACGTCCCACATCGGCGCCACGGTGTGCGAAGGCTGGGCCATGCCGTGGGCAAGGCTGGGCAGCAGCGTGCCGCGCTTCGCGCTGTGCTGGAAATCCTGCCGGGCGCGGCGCGCGCAGGCGTCGAAGCGGTCGAGCGGCACATCGAGCCGCGCCGGGATCGAACCCTTGGCCAGGTTGAACGTCTGCTGGAATTCGCGGCCCATCACGGCGCGCGCCAGGTCGCGCTGCGCCGCTTTTTTATCGTCGCTGACG
>DASVVD010000164.1:0-3294 GCA_036386715.1 Pseudoduganella sp. | reverse complement strand
CGCCCGGCTACGTCGGCTTCGACCAGGGGGGCCTGCTCACCGAGGCGATCAGCAAGAAGCCCCACGCGGTGCTGCTGCTCGACGAGATCGAGAAGGCGCACCCGGACATCTTCAACATCCTCTTGCAGGTGATGGACCACGGCACGCTGACCGACAACAACGGACGCAAGGCCGACTTCCGCAACGTGATCATCATCATGACCACGAACGCGGGTGCGGAAGCGCTGCAGCGTGCGCCGATCGGTTTCACGAACACCAAGGAAACCGGCGACGAGATGGCCGACCTGAAGCGCATGTTCACGCCGGAGTTCCGTAACCGGATCGACGCGATCATCAGCTTCCGCGCGCTGGACGAGGAAATCATCCTGCGTGTGGTGGACAAGTTCCTGATGCAGCTGGAAGAGCAGCTGCACGAGAAGAAAGTGGAAGCGATCTTCACGGAACACCTGCGCAAGTTCCTGGCGAAGAAGGGCTTCGATCCGCTGATGGGCGCGCGGCCGATGTCTCGCCTGATCCAGGACATGATCCGCAAGGCGCTGGCCGACGAGCTGCTGTTCGGCCGCCTGGTCACCGGTGGCAGGGTGACGGTGGACCTGGACGAGAAGGACCAGATCAAGCTGGACTTCCCGGAACCCGATGCGGCACCGCTGCCGCCACCGGAAACGGTGGAAGTGGAGTAATCCACTTCGACACAAAACCCGCTCGCCAGAGCGGGTTTTTTTTCGACTCTGTTTTTCGACTCGATCGATTGTGGCGTGGGCTGCGATCGCGGATCAGGCGCGCCGGCCGCGTGCCGCCACGCCGGCCACGGCCAGCCCGGCCAGCAGCATCGCATACGTGCCCGGTTCCGGCACCGCTGGCACGCTCGACAGTGTCAGCTCGATGTACGGCTCTTCGCGGATGCCGCCCAGGTAAATGCCGCCACTGACGGCATCGGGCGATACCGCATTCAGTGTCTGGTTCGTGAAGCCGATGACGAAATACGAACCGCCCACGGCGTTGATGTCGGCCAGTGCCTCGCCATTGAGCGTGATCGTGGCGGGGCTGTCGTACAGGGTGGCCGCGCCATATTGCGTGCCGCTGCCCAGGTTGTCATACACATCGGTACCGGGGTGGAAGGTATTGAGCAGGGGCTGCAGGCCGCCATCCATGTCGAACAGGCCGATCACGCTCGGCGGCGCGTCGCCGTACACGGCAGGTGACAGCGACAGCGTGGCCGAAGCCCACGTGGTGCCGGCCGGGATGAAGAACGCCGCCCAGCTGTTGAAACGCAGCCCGGTTTCGTTGCCCGTGTAGGTATTGCCGAGTGGCGTGGCTTCGTTGCTGCCGCCGTTGCTGTTGACCCAGCCCTGCAGCTGCGCGATTTCCGTGACGGAGTCGGCGCGGGCGGGCAGGGCGGCGGCGAGGGCGAGCGTGCAGGCGGCAGCGAGGCGGGCGGTGGAGACAGGGGACATGCGCTTCATGGGCGTTTTTCCTTGTGGTGGGTGAGGGGTGAAGTCATCGTAGGAGTCCGCCGGCCGGCTCATCAACGATATTTACAATTGACCATCCCGTGCGTCGGTCTCTGCCAACGTTGCTCCTCTGTGCTAGGGTCGCGCGCCCGCGCGGTGCATCCGTGTTTCAGCGGCCCCTTCGCATGCGACGGCGGAAGGCCAGCACCAGCATGCCTGCCACCAGCATGCCGGACCCTGCCGGCTCGGGTATCGGCGCCAGCGGCACGCCATCGAGCCTGAGGGCGTCGAAGGCCAGGCCGCTGTCGGCCGACCGGTCGGCCCAGTTCGCCACGCCGAACTCGAGCCGGTACTGGCCGGCAGTGCCGATGGTGTAGGTGGCATCGATCCACCCGGTCTGGCCGCAAGGCTGCGCGTAGCAATTGCCGGAGTCGCCACCCAGCGGGCTCCAGGCCAGCGGGCCGCCGCCGATGCCGGCAAACGGCGGCATGATGGTTGCTTGTGCGGCAGGCATGTCGAAACCGGGCACGGCATCGCCGCCGGGCGAAGTGCGTGCCGTGACCAGCACGGCGGCCGGGCTGCCATCCGCATTCAGCAGGCGTGCCCAGGCATAGTCGGTGAAATCGCTGCCGTCGGTCGACACGTAGTTGAACGAGAACGCGAGCACCTGGCCGGCCTCGGCATCGAACGCATGGGAGCGCAACGTGCTGCCGTCGGCGGAATTGGCGGGCACGCCGACGCCGGGAAGCAGGACGCCCACCTCACCAGCGGCGTTCGACACCCAGCCATAGCGGCTGCCGCCGGATGGCGCCAGTTCGATGGCGCCATCCGCGGTGGCGGTTCCACAGCCGCCCCGGCATTCCCAGCCGACGGGCAGGCCGCCGTCGAATACCCGCGCGCTCGCGGTGCTGCCGCTGCCGATGAGCAGCGCGGCCAGCGCGGCTCTGCAAGAAGTGCGTGTCGCCATGGCGTTCTCCGGAAGGTTTGCGGTGAAGCAGGCAAGTAGCATTTTGCATGCCGTTGAACGCAAGTCATTGTCTTCATGGGAGAGTCGCCTGGCAGCGGACTACAAGTGTAAAAAATATCGACACCTGTCCCGTCCGTCCCGTTACCACCCCAGGCTTCTCGCTTGCGCGGCCCGCCGCCGCGACACCTCGACCGTCATGCCGTCCTGCAGCAGCAGGTCGAGCCCGCCGGCGTGGTTGCCCGGCATTCTCTCGACAAACGCCAGGTTGACGATATGCCGGCGGCTGGCGCGCAGGAACTGCTGCGGATCCAGGCGTTCTTCCAGCTGGGTGAGCGAGCGCAGCATCAGGGGCTGCACATCGTCGAAATACACGCGCGTGTAGTTGCCTTCCGATTCGAACAGGCGAATGCGGTCCAGCGCCACGAACCAGCAGCGCCCACCATCGCGGATGAACAGCTTGCGGGGCGGCGTGGATACACCGGTCGCCGGCATGCCGAGCCGCTGTGCGGCGCGTTGCAACGCGCCTGCCAGCCGGCCCGCCTGGATCGGCTTTGGCAGGTAATCCAGCGCATTCACTTCGAACGCCTGCAAGGCATACTGGTCGAAGGCGGTCGTGAAGATCACTTCCGGCGTTGTGTCGAGTGCCTGCAGCAGGTCGAAACCGCTGGCGCCCGGCATCTGCACGTCGAGCAGCATGAGGTCCGGCTGCAACTGCGCGACCTGGGCAAGTGCCTCTTCGGCATTGGCCGCTTCGCCGACGATCACGATGTCGGGATGGGCGGCCAGCAGGCGCCGCAATTCGGCGCGCGCCAGGCGTTCGTCGTCGACGATCAGCGTGCGTATCGGCTTCGGCATCATGCTGGCGATGCGGCGGCA
>DASVVD010000163.1:0-1828 GCA_036386715.1 Pseudoduganella sp. | reverse complement strand
GGCCCGCAGGGCACGCTGTTCGGCAAGAACACCACCGCCGGCGTGCTGAACATTTCGACGAAAAAGCCGACCTCCACGCCGGAGCGCAGCGTGGAGCTGTCCGGCGGCCAGTTCGGCTACGTGCAGGGCAAGGCGGTGCTGTCCGGGCCCATCACGGAAACGCTGGCCGGCCGCTTCTCGGTCTACAAAACCCATGACGACGGCTACATCACCAACCGCTACAACGGCAAGAAGGTGCAGGGCGGCGACCGCCAGGGCGTGCGCGGCCAGCTGCTGTACGAACCGGACCGCGAATTCTCGCTGCGCCTGATCGCCGACTACAACGAGGAGAACTCGAACAACGGCACGCTGGTGTTCTTCAACGCCGGCCCTTCCGGCCGGGCGATCGCGCAGGCGGCCCTGGTTGGCGCCACGCCGGTGCTCGATCCCGCGCAGCGCGCGGTGAGCCTGGATACCGGCTCCAGCGTGACGGTGCATCAGGGCGGCGCCTCGGCGGAAGCCAACTGGACCTTCGCCAACGACGCGAAGCTGACGTCGATCACCGCCTGGCGCCGCTGGAATTTCGTGCCGCGCAACGACGACGGCCTGCCGGTGCCGGTCACGCTGAACGTGGGCGCCTCGGCCAACCACGAGCAGTTCACCCAGGAGCTGCGCTGGTCCACGCCTTCGGGCCGGGCGGTGGAATCGGTGTTCGGCGGCTATTACTACTACCAGGAACTGTCGAACAATTCGTTCACCGTCAACGGCCCGCTGGCCGACATCTACAACGGCAACCCGGCCGGCGCCTGGGCCAACGTCAGCAGCACCGCGCCGGGCCAGTTGCGCGTGAACAGCTACGCGCTGTTCGGCCAGTCGACCTGGCATGCGACCGACAAACTGGATCTCACCGCCGGCGTGCGCGCCAGCTACGAGGACAAATGGGCGCGCGTGGTCCGCAACGCACCAACCGGCGGCGCCACCGTGACCGGCGCCGCACTGGGCGCCCGCAACGGCCGCTACGGCGCCTTCGATTCCGGCGACCTGACGCTGACGCAGTCCAGTCCCACGGCATTGCTGTCGGCCGGCTACAGGCTGGAGCCACAGGTGCTGCTGTACGCCAGCCTGTCGCACGGCGAGAAGTCGGGCGGCATCAACCTGGCCGTGCCGGGCGCCGGCGGCGTGGCGTCGATGCTGGTGGGCGCGGAGCGCGCCAATGCGCTGGAGCTGGGCGTGAAGAGCACCCTGCTGGACAACCGGCTGCAGCTGAACGGCAACCTGTTCACGACGATCGTGCACGGCTACCAGAGCAATGCCTACGATCCGGACAGCCGCACCTCGTATCTCACCAACGCCGGCGACGTGCGCAGCCACGGCCTGGAAATCGAAGCGATCGCCACGCCGCTGCGTGGCCTGACCTTGCGGGCCAACGGCTCGTTCAACGACGTGAGCTACCTGCGCTACACCAACGCGCCATGCGCACCGGAGAAGGCAGGCGTGTTCTGCGACCTGTCGGGCCGCAACGCGCTGGTGAATGCGCCGCGCTGGACCGGCAACCTGGGCGCACAATATTCGCGCGCCGTGGCCGAAGGCCTGCAGGGTTACGCCAACGCGAACTATGCTTACCGCGGCGCGACCTATGGCACGCTGGACGCCTCCGAGTACGCGAAGATTCCTTCCTACAGCGTCAGCAACCTGTCGGTCGGCGTGCGCAGCACGCGCGGCGCGGCGTGGGATGTTTCGCTGTGGGTCAAGAACGCCTTCGACAAGCATTACTACACCAGCCTGTGGAACAGCGGTTTCGGTTCCTACAACGCCGTCATCGGCACCCCGCGCACCGCCGGCATTACTG
>DASVVD010000162.1:0-5027 GCA_036386715.1 Pseudoduganella sp. | reverse complement strand
TTGACCGGGTTCTTCTTGACGTAGTCGCCGACCATCGCCTGCACGACCAGGGCCTGGCGCGCATTTTCCATCTGCTGCTTCACGTCGGCGCTTTTCGCGTAACCCTGCTTTTCAGCTTCCTGCATCAGCACTTCGCGGCTGACCAGGTCTTTCTTGATCATGTCGCGCAGCTCGGGCGAATCCTTCTGCTGGCCCTGGGCCACTACCTGCTTGACGATCGCATCGACGCGCGCGGTGGGAATGGCCTTGCCGTTGACCACGGCGATATTCTGGGCAAATGCGGGAGCGGAGGCAACGGCGATCGATGCAACCAGGATGCGTAACGCTGGCTTGAAAGTCATTATTATTTCCTACGGGGAAAAGTTCTTGTCAATCGCGGGAGGAGAAGGGACTTAACGCAAATAGCAATTCATTCCTATCAAACCGCACATTCAAATTTCCGACGGTGCCACGGCAGTAATGGCCAATGCATGAATCTCTTTATGCATCATATCGTGCACGGCATCATACACCAGCCGATGACGTGTGACGAGGTTCAGCCCTGCGAATTTCACTGAGGTGATCCTTAAGCGGTAATGCCCGCCGCCGGAGGCTGCACCGGCATGGCCGGCGTGCAGTGCGGATTCATCTTCCAGTTCGATCTCGGCCTGGCCCAGATGAGCCAGCAGCCGGTCGCGGATCTTATCGAGGCGGGGATCGCTCATGCTTCATCCTTGATGTGCTTGGACAGGTAAAAGCCCTGTGCAATGAAGAAAACCAGCATCAGGCCGGTAACGCCGAACGCCTTGAAGCTGACCCAGGCGCCGGTATCGGACTTGAACAGCACGAACGCCACAAACAGGTTAAGCAGGCCCAGCGCGATCCAGAACATGACCCAGGCCGTATTCAGGCGTTGCCAGACTTCATCGGGCAGGGCGATCTGCTTTTCCATCGCCATGCGGATCAGGTTCCTGGCAAAGAAACGCGAGGCCACGACCATGGCGATGGCAAAGCTCCAGTAAATAATCGTGGGTTTCCACTTGATGAAGTCGTCATCGTGGAAGTAAATCGTGAGGCCACCGAAAAACAGAAACACGACCATCGATACCCATAATGCGCCATCGACCCTGCGGCCGCGCAGCAGCAGGTAGCCGATTTGCAGGGCGGTGGCGATGATGCCGGTAATGGTGGCGAGGATGATCGGCGCCTGGCTGGCCGTGATGGCGCCGCCCGAAATGATACCGGACAGGTTGCCGTTAATGAGCGCCTGTGCCACTTCCTCATTGCTGCCGGCCCATTTATAACTGCCGAAGAAAACCAGCAAGGGAAAGATATCAAATAAAAATTTCATCATGGTGATTACGCTTCCGGAGTAAAACGAAGCGCCGCGGAGTTGATGCAGTAACGCAGGCCTGTCGGCGGCGGACCGTCCGGAAATACGTGACCCAGGTGCGCATCGCAGACGGCGCAGATGATTTCGGTGCGCAGCATACCATGTGTACGGTCGACTTTCTCGATCACATTGGCGGGATCGAGTGCTTCGAAATAACTGGGCCAGCCGCAGCCGGATTCGAATTTCGCATCCGAACGGAACAGCGGCGTGTTGCAACAGACGCAGGTATATGTGCCCGCTTCGTGGTGATCCCAGTATTTCCCCGTGAATGCCCGTTCGGTGGCGGCATGGCGGGTGACCTGATATTCAATCGGGTCGAGCTGGGTACGCCATTCGGCATCCGCTTTGACTACTTTCTTGGTTTGATCGTTCATGACGTGGTTTTATCGTTTCTCAGGATGAACAGCTGACTTCTAATCCGGCAGCCCAGTCCGGCGGCAGGGCGGCATAGCTTTCATGCTCCGGCTGTTCGTCGAATGGACGCTCCAACACCGTCAGCAGGCGCTGGACTTCGGAGAAATCCTTCTGCTGCGCCTTGTCGATCGCGACCTGGGCCAGGTAATTGCGCAATATATATTTGGGGTTAACGGCATTCATCGCAATCTTGCGCGCTGCATCATCGCTGTTCTCGGCGCGCAGCCGTTCGCGGTACCGGACGGCCCACGCATCGAATGCGGCGCGGTCGATGAACAGGTCGCGCAGCGGCTCGTCGCCGGCGTTCGATCCGGCCTGCAGGCCACTCAGCTTGCGGAAGAACAACGTGAAATCGGCATGGTTCGCCTGCAGCAGGCCGAACATGTCGTCCAGCAGCGCCTGGTCGCCTTCGTGCCGTTCTGCCAGGCCCAGCTTGGCATGCAGCAGATCGCCGATCGTGGTGCCGAACACGCCCTGGTAGACGTCCAGCGCCGCCTGGGTTTCCTCGACGGAGCCGATCAGCGGCACCAGCGCCTGTGCCAGCGCATAGCAGTTCCAGTGGCCGATCTGCGGCTGCATCGCATACGAGTAGCGGCCGCCCTGGTCGGTGTGGTTGCAGATGTGCTGCGCATCGAACGCTTCCATGAAGCCGAACGGACCGTAGTCCAGGGTCTGGCCCAGGATCGACATATTGTCGGTGTTCATCACGCCATGCATGAAGCCGACGGACTGCCAGTGGGCGATCATGCGCGCGGTACGGCGCGTGACTTCTTCCAGCAGCGCGGCATAGGGATTGGCCCCGGCTCGCAGGTCCGGATAGAAGCGGTCGATCACATAGTCGGCAAGGATGCGCAGCCTGGCTTCGTCGTTACGGTAGAACCAGTGCTCGAAGGAGCCGAAGCGCACGAACGTGGGCGCCATGCGGATCACCACGGCGGCCGTTTCGATGGTTTCGCGGATGATGCCCTGGTCGGAGCCGACCACGGACAGCGCGCGCGTGGTCGGAATGCCCAGCGCATGCATGGCCTCCGAACACAGGAATTCACGGATCGACGAGCGCAGCACCGCGCGGCCGTCGCCCATCCGCGAGTAGGGCGTCAGGCCGGCGCCTTTCAGTTGCAGCTCGACCGGGCCTGCATCCGTGGCAATATCGCCGAGCAGGATCGCCCGGCCGTCGCCGAGCTGGCCGGCCCACACGCCGAACTGGTGGCCGGAATACACGGCCGACAGCGGCTTGGCGCGCTCGGGTACGCGGTTGCCGGCCAGCAGGTCGAGGTCATCGGCGTCGAGCGCGGCGGCATCGAGCACGGCGGGATCGAGGCCGATCAGGCGCGCCGCGCTGCCGCTGAAGGCAACGGCGTAGGGCGCCGGCAGCGGCGTGGGCATCAGCCTCGTGTAGAACTCGGGCGGCAATGCCGCGAACGAGTTGTTGAGCGGGAGAGTGAGGGCAGCGATGGCAGTTCCTGACAAGGCGAGGTGGAAGATTAGGCGGATTTTACCCCAGCCCGCGAATTTCCATCGGTGCGGGGCAAGCGTAAATAGCACGGTCGGACGTTTGACGGTATAGTGCCCTGACCCATCCATTAGAAGAGGACCGAGACATGAGTGCGGATTATGCCCTGCACGGCGCCGTTGCCGTCATCACATTCAACAACCCGCCGGTGAACGGGCTTGGCCTGGCGACGCGCACCGCCGCGGTCGACGGCTTGCGCCGTGCCCAGCAGGATCCGCAGGTGAAGGCGATCGTGATCACCGGCGCCGGCAAGGTGTTTTCCGGCGGCGCCGACATCCGCGAATTCAATTCGCCGAAGGCGCTTGCCGAACCCACGCTGCATACGCTGATCGACACGGCCGAGCAATCGGTGAAACCCGTGGTGGCGGCGATCCATGGCGTGTGCATGGGCGGCGGCCTGGAACTGGCGCTGGGCTGCCATTACCGGGTGGCGCTGCCCGGTGCCCAGGTGGCGCTGCCGGAAGTGAAGCTCGGCCTGCTGCCGGGTGCCGGCGGCACGCAGCGGCTGCCGCGCGCACTCGGGCTCGAGGCGGCGCTGGAGATGATCGTGACAGGCAGCCCGGTCGCATCCGAACGGCTGCCGGCACTGTTCGACGAGGTATTTGCGGGCGGGGTGGAGCTGGTGCCGGCGGCAGTGGCGTTCGCGGAAAAGATCGCCGACGTGCGGCCGCTGCCGAAGGTGCGCGACCGGCAGGTGCAGCATGCCGATGCCGCCGCATTCCTGCAGGCTGCGCGCCGCCGCGTGGCGGCGGCTGCCGGGCCGTTTCCGGCGCCGCTCGAATGCGTGGAAACGGTTGCGGCAGCGGTCACCATGCCGTTCCAGGCCGGCCTGGCATTCGAACGCGAGCGCTTCATGCACCTGATCGGCACGCCCGAATCGAAGGCGTTGCGGCATGCGTTCTTTGCCGAGCGCGAGGCGGCCAAGGTGCCTGGCGTGCCTGCCGACACGCCGCGTCGGCCGATCGGCAGCGCGGCCGTGGTCGGCGCCGGCACGATGGGCGGCGGCATCGCCATGACGCTGGCCAATGCCGGCATTCCCGTGACCCTGCTCGAGAGCACGCAGGAAGCGCTCGACAGGGGCCTGGCGGCGCTGCGCGCCAATTACGAGGCCACCGTGCGCAAAGGCCGCTTGAGCGCGGAACAGCTGGCGCAGCGGATGGCGCTCATCACCGGCACGCTGCGCTACGAGGAGCTCGCGGCGGCGGACATCGTGATCGAAGCCGTGTTCGAACAGGCCGATGTGAAGCAGGCCGTATTCCGGCAGCTGGACGCGGTGATGAAGCCCGGTGCGATCCTGGCCACCAATACCTCGACGCTCGATGTCGACCGGATCGCGGCAGGCACGAGCCGGCCGCAGGACGTGATCGGCACCCATTTCTTCAGCCCGGCGCACGTGATGAAACTGCTCGAGATCGTGCGCGGCCGGGCCACCGGCAACGACGTGCTGGCCACCGTGCTGGCACTGGCGAAGAAGCTAAAGAAAACCGGCGTCGTCTCCGGCGTGTGCGACGGCTTCATCGGCAACCGGATGATCGAGCAGTATGTACGGCAGGCCGGCTTCCTGCTCGACGAAGGTTGCACGCCGGCGCAGGTGGATGGCGCGATCGAACGGTTCGGCTTCGCGATGGGGCCGTTCCGGATGAGCGACCTGGCGGGCAATGACATCGGCTGGGCGATCCGCCGGCGCCGCGCGCTGGAGCGGCCGGAAATGACGTATTCGAAGACGGC
>DASVVD010000161.1:0-3313 GCA_036386715.1 Pseudoduganella sp. | reverse complement strand
GGGCGGCATGACGCGATTCCTGCGCAGGGTTTCGGCAACGGCAGCGGCAACGATGGCGCTGGCGGCCATGCTGGCCAGCAGCCGCGGCGTGGCCGCCGAGCTGGTGTATGTCGGCACCCAGGCCAGCCAGGTCCATGCGCTGCGTTTCGACGCCGGCAAGGGCACGCTGGCGCCGCTCGGCAAGGTGGCGGAGGGGGGCGCGCCGACCTGGCTGCTGGCCCATCCGCGCCTGCCGGTGCTGTATGCCGCCGACAATGCCAGGGAAACGGACGGCAAGGTCACCGCCTACGCGGTCGATCGCACCAGCGGTGCCCTGGCCAGCCTGGGCGAAGCACCCGCCGGGGGCAGCGGCACCACGTACCTGTCGCTGGATGCAAAAGCCGGCACGCTGTTTGCCGCCAATTTCGGCAGCGGCTCGGTGGCGAGCATTGCCGTCAATCCCGACGGCAGCCTGGGCGCGCCTGTCTCGACGGTCCGCTCGACCGGCTCCGGGCCGCACCGCCGCCAGGCCAGCGCCCATGCGCATGCCATCGCCGTCGATCCGTCCGGCCGCTACGTGCTGGTGCCGGACCTGGGGGCCGATCGCGTATTTGTCTACGGATTCGACCCGGCCAGTCATGCGCTGGCGCCCGACGACGCGGCGGCGCCCCGTTCCTTCGCGGCCCCGCCGGGTAGCGGCCCGCGCCAACTGGCTTTCGGGAATAGTGGCGATGTTGTCTATGTGCTCAATGAACTGACGGCGGACATCATGGCCCTGCGCTGGGATGCGGGGCAGGGCCGCCTGGCGCTGGTGCAAACGGTTGCCCTGAGCGGTGCCGGGTTTACCGGCACGAAAAGCGGCGCCGCGATCGCCATGAGCGCGGACGGGCGCTTCGTCTACGCGACGAACCGCGGCGAGCACGCGCTGCAGGTCTACCGTGTTGCTGCCGGAACCGGCGAGCTGGCGTTCGTGCAGCGTATCGCCTCGGGTGGCGAAGTGCCGTGGGCCTTCGCGCTGCACCCTTCCGGCAAATGGCTCATCGTGGCCAACCAGCGCAGCGGCAAGGTCACCCTGTTCGACGTCGATACCGCCAGCGGCATGCTGGCGGAGACCGGCCAGTCGGTCGACGTACCCAGCCCGGTCGGCGTCGCCTTCGTGCGCTGACTCGCCGGCAGGCCCACCCCACGGCAAGGCGGCCCGCGACGGCCGCCTTTTTCATGGCGAATTCGCCAGTGAAAAATGCCAGCGAATCTGAGTTTTGTGCAGAGACGCGCCACGGCCCATCCCCTATTCTGATTACTCAAGACAACACTTCAGCGCAGCGGCATGCCGGCCGCGCCGCTGGCCAGAACAACCAGGAGAACACGTTGGCCAACAAGGTAAAACTCAAGATCGCAATCGCCGAACATCCACACACCGCGGCGATCCGCAATGGCTCGATCCCGATCGAAGGCGTGGATGCCGAATTCGTCACCGTCCAGCCGCAGATCGGCGCCTTCCGCCGCATGGTGCGCGACGTGGAGTTCGATGTCTGTGAACTGGCGCCGACCACCTACATCATCGCCCGCGCCTACGGTGCGCCGTTCGTGGCGCTGCCGATCTTCGTGGTGCGCCGCTTCCACCATGGCGGCCTGCTGGTGCGCCCGGATGCCGGCATCAATCACCCGAAGGACCTGGAGGGCAAGAAGGTCGGCGTGCGCGCCTATTCCGTCACCACCGGCGTGTGGACGCGCCAGGTGCTGATCGACGAATTCGGCCTGGATGCGTCGAAGGTCACCTGGGTGGTCGACGACGAAGAGCACGTGCGGGAGCTCAAGCTGCCGGACAACGTGATCCATGCACCGGAAGGCAGCTCGCTGGCCGACATGATGGCCAGCGGCGAACTGGTGGCAGGCTTCGGTGGCGCGGCGGGCATCGGCCGCACCGGCGCGCCGACCGGCGGCTGGAAGGAAGTCGAGGCCGATTACCCGGACCTGCTGCCGGACGCCGCCGCGATCGAAAAGGAATACTACGCCCGCACCGGCGTGTATCCGATGCACGGCACCATTGTCGTCAAGGATGCGGTCCTGGCCGAGCACCCGTGGGTGGCGCGGTCGATCTACGACGCCTTCGCGCAGGCCAAGAAGGAATGGCTGGAGCGCCTGGACGCGGGCGAGGCAAACAGCGCCGGCGACAAGAAGTATCGCGAGCTGCAGAAAATCGTCGGCCACGACCCGCTGCCCTACGGCCTGGAGGAAAACCTCAAGACCATCGAGACGCTGGAAGCCACCGCGTTCAAGCAGGGCCTGACGCCGCGCCGCATGTCGATCGGCGAGCTGTTCGTGGATCCCCTGGCCAACTGATCTGAAAAGGAGAACAACATGATCATCGATTGCCACGGCCACTTCACCACCGTACCGAAATCCTTCCGCGACTTCCGCGCCAGGCAGGTCGAATTCGCCAACGACCCCGTCAACGGGCCGAAGCGAGAGGAAGCCTTTGTCTCCGACGACGAAATCCGCGAGGCGATCGGCCACGGCCAGCTGAAGCTGCAGCAGGAGCGCGGCAGCGACCTGACGCTGTTCTCGCCGATCGCCGGCCTGATGAGCCACCACCTGGGCAACGAGCGCACCAGCCTGGAATGGGCGGAAATCTCGAATGACCTGGTGCACCGCGTGACCCAGCTTTATCCGGACAACTTCGCGCCGGTCTGCCAGCTGCCGCAGTCGCCCGGCGCCGCACCGGCCAACAGCATTCCCGAGCTGCGCCGCTGCGTGGAGGAACTGGGCTTCGTGGGCGCCAACCTGAATCCCGATCCGACCGGCGGCTACTGGACCGGCAAGCCCATGACGGACCGCGAGTGGTATCCGCTGTACGAGGCGCTGTGCGAACTGGATGTGCCGGCGATGATCCACGTGGCCGCATCGTGCAATCCGTGCTTCCACGGCACCGGCGCGCACTACCTGAACGCCGACACCTCGGTCTTCATGCAGGTGCTGCAGTCCGACCTGTTCAAGGATTTCCCCACGCTGCGCTTCGTGATCCCGCACGGCGGCGGCGCGGTGCCGTACCACTGGGGCCGCTACCGCGGCATGTCGCTGGAGATGGCCAACCGGCCGCTGGAAGGCCTGCTGGAGAACATCTTCTTCGATACCTGCGTCTACCACCACCCGGGCGTCGAGCTGCTGACCAAGGTGGTGCCGGCCGATAACGTGCTGTTCGGCTCGGAGATGATCGGTGCCGTGCGCGGCCGCGATCCGAATACCGGCGAATACTTCGACGACACCAAGCGTTACCTCGATGCGTGCACGGCGCTGTCCGGCGAAGACCGCTACAAGATCTTCGAAGGCAATG
>DASVVD010000160.1:0-2368 GCA_036386715.1 Pseudoduganella sp. | reverse complement strand
CAGTATCCGGTCTTTCGTCCACGTCAGCTGGTAGGCATGGAAAGCCTGGCAGGCATCGGGCACCATGATCCGGTCGGTCTTGCCGGTGCCGCGCGGCCAGTTTTGCGCGTTCGTATAAATGCTGCCGAGGATTTCACCGGGCTTGTTGCCCACGTGTTCCATGATGTCGATTTCGCCGTCGGCGGGCCATCGGCCGCCGGTACCCAGCATCCAGATCGCCGGCCAGCTGCCCGGACCACACGGCAGCTTCGCACGCACCTCGATGAAGCCCTGCGTCCAGCTGGCCTTGCCGCGCGTGACCAGCCGTGCCGACGTGTAATGCTGGCCACCGTAATCCGGCATCGCCGCCAGCGATTCCTTGCGCGCGGTGATGACCAGGCGGCCGTTTTTCACCTCCGCATTGTCACGCCGGCCGCTCGCGTAGTACTGGCGTTCGTTGTTGTACCAGCCCGTGCGGTTGGCCGCCGTGTCGTAGGCCCATTTCGCCGGATCGGGCAAGCCGTCGACATCGAACTCGTCCGCCCATGCCAGTTGCCAGCCGGTCGGCTTGCCTCCCGCCGGCAGCGGCTCCGCCGCGGACACGGCGGCGGTGGCCAGCATCGCCAGCGCCGGCGCCAGTACTGCAAGGATGCTCGAACGTCGGTGGATGGCAGCCATGGTTCCCCTGATTGACAGCGTGACGGACACATGCAAAGATGAAGTCGTCGAATGGTAACGTTTCCATTTTTTCACCGCAATTCGCATTTCAACAGGCGTTGCGTTCTTGACACACTTTGCCGACATCCGACAGCAGAACAGGACGAAAACAGGATGACGAAAATCATATGGTCCCTGCTGGCCGCATTGCCGGTGCTGACCGGCGCAGTGCATGGCGCCGCCGCCGCGGAAGGCTTCCGCTGGCCGGACGGCGCGAAAGCCGCTGTCAGCCTCGCGTATGACGATGCCGCCGACTCGCAGCTCGATAATGCGCTTCCCACGCTGAACAGGTACGGCATCAAAGGCACGTTCTACCTGACGCTCTCCAGCCCGACGATCGACAGGCGCCTCGCCGAATGGCGCGCCGCCGCACGGCAGGGCCATGAACTGGCCAACCATACCCTGTTCCACCAGTGCCGGCGCTCGCAGCTCGAGCGCGAATGGGTCGAGCCGCACCGCGACCTGGACACCACGAGCGTGGCGCAACTGAAGGACCAGGTCACGCTCGCCAACACGATGCTGCATGCGATCGACGGCCGGCGCGAACGCACCTTCACCGCGCCGTGCGGCGACCTGCTGGCCAGTGGGCAGGATTACCTGCCGGCCGTCATGCCGCAATTCGTCGCCATCAAGGCCGGCACCGGCCGCGGCGCCGTGCCGTCGATGGCGGCACTCGATCCTTACCTGGTACCGGTCGTGATCCCCGTCGGGCTCACCGGGCAGCAGTTGATCGCGATGGTCAAGGAGGCCGCCGGCAAGGGCACCATGATCGCGTTCACCTTCCACGGCATCGGCGGCGACCACCTGGCCAACTCGAGCGCGGCGCACGAGGAGCTGGTGAAGTACCTGGCCGACAACCGCAAGGTGTACTGGACCGACACGTTCCTGAACATCATGAAGTATGTGCGGTCATCGCCCGCCCCTGCCCGGCGCTGAACCGGCACGAGGCCGGTACCAGCGCCAGGCCATGTTCTGATTCGCGCCGCCAGGTCAGTTGCAGTATGCTCGTAACCGTTCAGTCATCCGGATCGGGAATTTCAGTGGCAACCATCAAAGACGTCGCCCGCCTGGCGGGCGTGGGCCTGGGCACTGCGTCGCGTGCAATCAACGGCAGCGGGCCGGTATCGCCCGCCACGCTGGAGCGGGTGCGCAAGGCCATCGACGAGCTGGGCTTTCGCCCGTCGCATGCGGCGCGGGCACTGCTGTCCGGCTCGTCGAAGATGATCGGCGTGTACATTCCCGCCCTGTCCGGCACCTTCTTTACGCCGATCCTGCAGATCATCGATACCGAACTGCGCGCCGCCGGCCTGCACATGGTGGTGGCGTTCGGCGTGGGCCTCGGCGATGCGCGGCGCCAGGCGATCGAGGGCATCGAGTTCCTGATCGAGCGCGGCTGCGACGGGCTGGTCGTGATGACCAGCGCGCTGGAGGAAGCCGATCTCGCCGCGGTGGCCGGCGGCAAGCTGGCGCGCCTGGTGGCGCTGAACCATGCCTTTGCCGCGATCCCCGACCAGTGCTTCACGGTCGACCATGTGCTGGGCGGGCGGCTGGCCGCGCGCACGCTGCTCGACAACGGCCACCGCGACATCGCCCTGCTGACCGGCCCGATGGCGCTGGAAGACAGCGTGGCGCGCATCGACGGCTTCATGGCGGAGCTGGCCGAGGCGGGCAT
>DASVVD010000159.1:0-6590 GCA_036386715.1 Pseudoduganella sp. | reverse complement strand
CGCGAGTAGCGCAGCAGCTGTTCGTCGTTCATGCGTGGTTGATCATCAGATACCCGACGCCGGGGTTTTCGGCGGTGCGGCTGGCGACGGTGCGGCTGGCGACGGTGTGGCTTTCGGCGGCGCCACCTGCGACGGCGGCGCCTTCTTGTCTTCCGGCTTGACGGTATCGCTCTTTGTTTCCGGCTTGACCAGGATCTCCGCGGCGCCCTTCTCGGCCGGCGTGTCCGCCTTCGCCAGCTTCACGGGCAGGCCCTTGAAGTGGTTCAGCGCCTGCGCCAGCTGGAAGTCGTCCTTGCTGCCGAACTCGACCGGCTTCTGCTTCTTCACCAGGGCCAGGATGCGCTGCTCTTCCTCGAGCTCGTCGTGCTTGACCGGGCGGGACTCCTTGTCGTCGCCGGCCAGGTGCTTCTGCAGGTCCGATTCGCGCAGCCGCAGGCTGTTCAGCCCGTCGCCTTCGGGGGTTTCATCCACGTGCACGTCCGGCTCGATGCCCTTGGCCTGGATCGCCCGGCCTTTCGGCGTGTAGTAGCGGGCAGTGGTCAGCTTGACGGCCGTGTCGGCGGTCAGCTGGCGCAGCGTCTGCACCGAGCCCTTGCCGAACGTGGTGCTGCCGATCACGGTGGCGCGCTTGTAGTCCTGCAGCGCGCCGGCCACGATCTCGGAAGCGGAAGCCGAACCGGCGTTGACGAGCACCACCAGCGGCACCGTCTTGACGGACGCCGGCAGCTTCGCCAGCGGATCGCCGGGGTGGCGGCCCGCATAGTATTCCGGCCGCGCGTAGAAGGTCTGCTTCGAGTCGGCCAGCTGGCCGTTGGTGGACACCACGACGGAATCCTTCGGCAGGAATGCCGCCGACACGCCGATCGCACCCGGCACCACGCCGCCCGGGTCGTTGCGCAGGTCCAGCACGATGCCCTTGATGTCCGGCGTTTTCTCGTACAGGGCGGCCAGCTTCTTGACCATTTCCTCGACGGTGGGCTCCTGGAACTGCGAGATGCGCAGCCACACGTAGCCCGGCTCCACCACTTTCGCCTTGACGCTCTGCACGCGGATTTCCTCGCGCATGACGGGCACGACCAGCGGCTTGTCCTCGCCCTTGCGGGAAAGCGTCAGCACCACCTTGGTGTGTGGCTCGCCGCGCATCTTCTTGATCGACTCGTCGAGCGACAGGCCTTTCAGCGGCACGTTGTCGATGCGGGTGATCAGGTCGCCGGAGCGGATGCCGGCCTTGAACGCGGGCGTGTCCTCGATCGGCGAGACCACCTTCACATAGCCATCCTCGGTGGACACCTCGATGCCGACGCCGACGAACTTGCCCTGGACCGATTCGCGCATTTCCCGGAAGGCCTTCTGGTCCAGGTACACCGAGTGCGGATCGAGCGACGACACCATGCCGGCGATCGCTTCCTGCAACAGCTTCTTGTCGTCCACGCTTTCCACGTAGTCGCTCTTGATCAGGCCGAACACGTCGGACAGCTGGCGCAACTCCTCCAGCGGCAGCGGCGCGTCGATCCGTTGCGCCAGCGCGGAAAAATTCATGGAGGCAGCCACGCCGGCCACCATGCCCAGGCCGATCAGGCCGATGCTCTTGAATTTGTTGCTCATTGATTTCCCACTGAGGAGTTGCCGCCAGGGCGCCTGGATTATCAGAATTTTACCCATCCGGCAGGATCGAATGCCCGGCCCTGATGACGCAACTCGAAGTATAGACCTGATTCCTCATTGCCACCGCTGTTGCCGGCCGCGGCGATGACGTCGCCGCCTTTCACCACGTCGCCGACGCGTTTCAGCAGCGACTGGTTGTTGCCATAGATGCTCATGTACTGGCCGCCATGGTCGACGATGATGAGGTTGCCGAAACCGCGCAGCCAGTCGGCAAACACCACGCGGCCCTGCGCCACGCTGCGGATCTCGGTGCCCTCGCCAGCCAGGATGAAGACGCCCTTCCAGCCGGGGCCGTCGCCGCGCTTGCTGCCGAAACGCGCGGCGATCCGGCCCGACACCGGCGCACGCATCTGCCCCTTCAGGGTCGCGAACGCACCGGCCGGCGCGGCTGGGGCCAGCGCCACATCCGACGGCCGGGCCGCCGCTTCGTCGCGTGGCTCGGGCTTGACCGGTTCGCGCTGCGCGATGCGCGGCTCGGGCTTCGGCTCCGACTTCGGCTCGGCCTTCGGCACGGGCCTGGCCGGCTCCCTCGTGGCCACCTTCGGTTCATCCTTCTTGAGCCGGCTTTCCCGCGCCAGCCGCTCGCGTTCGGCTTTCACCCTGGCGGCGGCCAGGGCCCGCGCTTCGGCTTCCGCCTTGGCTTTCGCGGCGCGCTGGGCAGCCAGCCGCTCCTGGCGGGCCTTTTCGGCGGCGGCGGCACGCGCCTGTTCCTCGATCAGCTTGTTCAGCCGGTCGACCAGCGCGCCCATGCGCTGCTCGTCGCGCTCGACGCGGCCCACTTCCTTGCGCTGCGTATCGAGCTTTTGCGACAGGTTCGCCACCAGCGCGGCATGCTTGGCCTTCTGCTGCTCCAGCACGGCTTTCTGCTGGCGTTCCTCGTCGGCGATCTCGACGAGTTCGTCGCGGGCATTCTGCGCTTCGGCCTGGTTGGTTTCCACGGCCGCCAGGTTGGCGCGCAGCGATTCGATCAGCTGCGCCTGGGCCTGCGACACATAGGACATCAACTGCAGGTCGCGGTTGATGCGGTTCGGGTTGTCTCCGGAAAGCAGCAACTTGATCCGGTCTTCGTTGCCGGCCACGTACTGCTCGCGCAGCAGCCTGGCCAGCTGGCCTTTCTGGCTGGCGATGGTGCCGGACAGCCGCTCGCGCTCGGCAGCGAGCTCGGTGACCTTCCGGTTGGTGGCGGCGGTCTCGTCGGCCAGTTCGCGCAGCTGGCGATTGGCGTTCGAGATCGCTTCCTCGGATTCGGCCAGCGTGTCGGCCGCATCCTCGCGCGCGGTCTCGGTCTGGCCGATGTCGCGCTTCAATGCATTGAGTTTCTGCTGCAGCGCGACGCGTTCCGCCTCGGCTGCCAATTTCTGCTTGCTGCGGTTGGTCTGCTGCTTGGGCTGGGCGGCGAGGGCATCGCCCCCGCCGAACGCCAGCGCCGCAGCCACGCCCAGCGCGGCAAACCAGGCGCCGGCGCGCCGCGAACGGTTGACTGGCATCGAGCGTTACTTGGCCTTGCCCTGGTTGGCCACGGCAGCCTGGGCCGCGGCGATCGCCTCGGCATCGCCCAGGTAGTAATGGCGGATCGGTTTCAGGTCGGCGTCCAGCTCATACACCAGGGGCTGGCCGTTCGGAATGTTCAGGCCGACGATTTCCTCGTCGCTGATACCGTCCAGCATCTTGATCAGGGCACGCAGGCTGTTGCCGTGGGCGGAGATCAGGATTTTCTTGCCGGCCTTGATCTGCGGGGCGATTTCCTCGTTCCATGCCGGCAGCACGCGCGCCACGGTGTCCTTCAGGCATTCGGTCAGCGGGATCTGCTCTTTCGGCAGGCCGGCGTAGCGCGCATCGTTGAAGGACGTGCGGTCGTCGCCCTCTTCCAGCGATGGCGGCGGAATGTCGTAGCTGCGGCGCCAGACCAGCACCTGCTTGTCGCCGAACTTGGCCGCCGTTTCACCCTTGTCCAGGCCCTGCAGTGCGCCATAGTGGCGTTCGTTCAGGCGCCAGTCGTTCCTGACCGGCAGGTACATCAGGTCCATTTCATCGAGCGTCAGCCACAGCGTGCGGATGGCGCGCTTCAGTACCGAGGTGTAGCACAGGTCGAAGGTGTAGCCTTCGCGCTTGAGCACGTCACCGGCGGCCTTCGCTTCGGACACGCCTTTTTCGGTCAGGTCGACATCGGTCCAGCCGGTAAAGCGGTTTTCGAGATTCCACGTGGACTCACCATGACGCATGAAAACAATTTTATACATAGGGCAATTTTCTCAGAGAGGTAGGATGGGGAAATCTGCAGCCGGAGCCGTTGTTCGTCTTCTATTTTATAATGCGCGGATTGAGTTCAACCATTGGAAGCTAAGTGAAATTCATCCTCGACCATATTTTTCTTGTTGGTATTGCCGTACTGTCCGGCGGCGCGCTGCTCTGGCCCTTGCTGACGCAACGGGGCAAAAAGGCCTCCCCCCAGCAGGTGACCCTGTTGATAAACCGGGCCAAAGCCACCATTGTGGATGTACGCGACGCTGCCGAATTCGGTGCGGGCCACCTGCCGGATGCAAGGAATATTCCGCTGGGTGAACTGGCCAAGCGCAGTGGCGAGCTGGAGAAATTCAAGAACCGGACGGCCGTGGTCGTCTGCCAAAAAGGGACGCGGGCCTTCGGTGCCGCAAAGATTCTGGAAAAGGCGGGGTTTGCCGATGTCGTCGTCCTGGACGGCGGCATCGACGCATGGAAAACCCAGGGGTTGCCGATTACCAAATAAAGGAGGATTACCGTCATGACCGCTCAAGTAATTATGTACACCACCGCCGTCTGTCCTTATTGCATCCGCGCCGAGCGGCTGCTGGAGAGCAAGGGCATCAAGAACATCGACAAGATCCGCGTGGATCTCGATCCGGACCAGCGCCAGGTGATGATGCAGAAAACCGGCCGCCGCACGGTACCGCAGATTTACGTGGGCGAAACCCATGTCGGCGGCTTCGACGACCTGTATGCGCTGGACCAGGCAGGACGCCTGGATCCGCTGCTGAACGGCTGACGGCGTCGGCAATTAATATAATCACAACGCTGGGCAAAAAAAGGGTGGCAAGCATATTTGTTTTGCTACAATTGCCCACGCGTTTGATCCAGGCCAGCATTAGAGGTCGGGGCAGGCGACATCATCATCTGTCCAAAAATCCATTGAAAGCGTTCCATGTCTGACGAAAACCTGCAACCCGTATTCCAAATCCAACGCGTCTACCTGAAAGACCTGTCGCTGGAACAGCCGAATTCTCCGGGCATCTTCCTCGAGCAGGAAGCCCCGTCGATCGAAGTGGCCCTGGACGTGGGCGCCGTGCCACTGCAGGAAGGCATCTTCGAATCCACGGTGACGATCACCGTGACCGCCAAGGTCAAGGACAAGGTCGCATTCCTGGTGGAAGGCAAGCAGGCCGGCATCTTCGAAGCACGCAACATCCCGGCTGACCAGCTCGATCCGCTGCTGGGCATCGGTTGCCCGAACATCGTGTACCCGTACCTGCGCGCCAACATCGCCGACGTGATCACCCGTGCCGGCTTCCCGCCAGTGCACCTGGCCGAGATCAACTTCGAGGTGTTCTACCAGCAGCGCCTGCAGGCAATCGCCGAGCAGCAGGGCAAGCTGGCCGAAGGCACCAGCACCGTTCAGTAATCCGGCTGAACAGAAGCGGCCCGGTGTTTCACCTGGCCCGCTTCACTCCCCCATCAAAGGCCCTTCGCGGCCTTTGATCATTTTGGACGAAGGTTTTTTACAATGAGTGTTACCCGCTTGATAATTGGCGCCGCCGTGCTACTGGCGAGCGCCGCCGGCTGGGCTGCCGATTTCAAGACGGTTGGCGCGGCGCCCGCCGTGCTGTACGACGCGCCTTCCACGAAGGGCGTCAAGCTGTTTACCGTGCCGCGCGGCGCCCCGCTGGAAATCGTGCTGACCTATGGCGACTGGGTCAAGGTGCGCGACGTGTCCGGCGACCTGGCCTGGACGCCGGCGCGCGGCCTGTCATCGCGCCGCAACGTCATCGCCCGCGTGCCGAACGTGAAGATCCGCGCGGCCGAGGATGACACGTCCGCTGTGGTGTTCACGGCCGACAAAGGCGTGCTGCTGGAGCTGGGGGAACCCGGCGCAAACGGCTGGGTCCAGGTGCGTCACCGCGACGGCCTGGCCGGCTACGCCCGCAGCAGCGATATCTGGGGCTACTGAGATGCAAGACAATTCAAGCAAGCGGCGCCGCATTACCGTGCTGGGCGCCGGCGCCTGGGGTACCGCGGTTGCCATCGCCGTTGCCGCCCGCCACGATGTGGTGCTGTGGGGCCGCAACGCGGATGCCATGGCGGACATCGCCGGCGCCCGCGACAACACGCACTACCTGCCCGGCTTCCCCTTCCCGCCCGCCCTGCGCGTGAGCGCCGATTTCGACGAGGCCGTCGCCCATGCCGGGCGCGATGCCGACGGCAACGACGGCCTGCTGATCGCCGCGACGCCGGTGGCCGGCCTGCGCCCGCTGCTCAACAGCCTGAAGGGCCGCCCGATCCCGAACCTGGTCTGGCTGTGCAAGGGTTTCGAATATGACACCGGACTGCTGCCGCACCAGATCTTCCGCGAAGTGCTGGGCGACGCCATCCCCGGCGGCGCGCTGTCCGGCCCGTCGTTCGCCCAGGAAGTGGCGCGCGGCCTGCCCTGTGCACTGACCATTGCCTCCACATCGGCAGCGCTGCGCGATTGCGTGGTGGCGGCAGTGCATGGTGGCACGATGCGGGTGTACGCGAGCGACGACCTGATCGGCGTGGAAGTCGGCGGCGCAGTCAAAAACATCCTGGCCATCGCCACCGGCGCGGCCGACGGCCTGGGACTGGGCCTGAATGCGCGCGCGGCCCTGATCACGCGCGGGCTGGCGGAGATCACGCGCCTGGGCACGGCCCTCGGC
>DASVVD010000158.1:0-1803 GCA_036386715.1 Pseudoduganella sp. | reverse complement strand
CGGCACCTTCGAGATCGACGCCTTCGGCACGCCGGGCGCGCGCAAGACGATCCTGGTGCGCGCCGCGGTGATCCGCAACGACGCGGGCGAGGCGATCGGTGCAGTGGCGGCCAACATGGATATCTCGGCCCAGGTGGAGGCCGAGCGCGCGCTGAAGGACAGCGAAGCGCGGTTCCGGCTGATGGCCGACGACATACCGCAGATCGTCTGGGCCGCGAACGGCGCCGGCGTCAACGACTACATCAATACCCGCTGGTTCGAATACACCGGCGAGCCGGAACCACGCCGGCCGGACTGGGACTGGCGTCCTGCGATTCATCCGGACGACATGCCGCTGCTGGAAAACGCCTGGCGCGCCAGCCTCGCCGGCGGCCGGCTGTTCGAGATCGAACACCGGTTGCGCCACCACTCCGGCCAGTTCCGCTGGGTGCTGAACCGCGCGCTGCCGACCATCGATGCGCAGGGGCAGCCGACGCGCTGGCTGGGCACGCTGACCGATATCCATGACAAGAAGGCCGGGGAAGAAGAGCTGCGCCTGCAGTCGCGCCGCAAGGACGAATTCCTGGCGATGCTTGCGCACGAGCTGCGCAACCCGCTGGCGCCGATCAGCACCGCGGCGCACATGCTGGCCATGGGCCGGCTCGATGCGCAGCGCGCCCAGAAGACCAGCGAGGTGATCGTGCGGCAGGTACGGCACATGACAAGCCTTGTCGACGACCTGCTCGATGTTTCGCGCGTGACGCGCGGCCTGGTGGCGCTGGACCTGGACACGGTCGACATCCCCGGCGTGCTGGCCAGCGCCGTCGAGCAGGTGCGGCCGCTGGTCGATGCGCGCGGCCATGTGCTGACCGTCGATTTGCCCGATGGGCTGCCGTCGGTCACGGGCGACCGGGTGCGCCTGGTGCAGATCGTCACGAACCTGCTGAACAATTCGGCCAAGTATACCGCCCCGGGCGGGGCGATCGCCGTCGAGGTGTCTGCGGCGGCCGGCAAGGTCGTGATCAGCGTGCGCGATAACGGCGCAGGCATCGCCGCGCATGTGCTGCCACACGTGTTCGAACTGTTTACGCAGGCCGAGCGCACGCCCGACCGGTCGCAGGGCGGCCTGGGGATCGGCCTGGCGCTGGTGCAAAGCCTGGTGCAGCTGCATGGCGGCACGGTATCGGCCTCCAGTGCCGGGCTGGGGCAGGGCAGCACGTTTTCGGTGACCCTGCCGGCCCGGGCGCCGGCAGGCGTATCGGCAGTTGTGTAAACCAGCGCAGCACGATTATGACAAGATATGTTTCTGGGTGATAATTGGTATGGCCAGAATAAATTGGCCTGACCGGTGGGCGGGTGGCATGATGCACCTGTCTCCTCCAATTTCCCAAGAATTGGAATTTGCCGGCTCCCAGAGCCGGCTTTTTTTTGTCCTGCGTTTCGCAGGCATGGAAAGGTAGGCGATGGGGCTGGACTTGCGATTGATCGAGGCATTCGCGCTGGTGCTGCGCCACGGCAGCCTGTCGCGGGCAGAAGAAATCAGCGGCATTTCGAAGGCCACGCTGAGCCGCCAGATCCTGGCACTGGAAGAAAACCTTGGTTCCACGCTGCTCACGCGCGGCTCGCGCGGCGTGCAGCCGACCGAGTCGGGCAGGGTGTTCCATGCCCACTGCGAAAGCATGCTGGCCGAACTGGCGGGCCGCATCGAAACGGCACGTGTGCAGGTGCAGGAGCTCGACAGGGGCGTGACCGGGGCGCTCACGGTGCTGTCCGAAAGCGTGTTCAGCACTTCGTTCGTCTGCCATGTGATGCGCCTGTTCCGCG
>DASVVD010000157.1:0-7367 GCA_036386715.1 Pseudoduganella sp. | reverse complement strand
CTGCGGCTGCGCGAGAAATGGCTGCCGTATCTGCAATGCCTGATCGGTTCCGACACGGTGCGGGCCGCAGCCCGGCGCGTGGCAGTGGCGAAATCGACCAGCTTCCGGTGGCGCCACCGCTTCCTTGTCGCAGTGCGCCGGGCGCCACTCCCCAGGCTCTCGGGCATTGTCGAAGCCGATGAAACCTATCACCTGGCATCGCAAAAAGGCTCGCGCAATCTGGGTCGCCCGGCCCGCAAGCGCGGCGGCAAGGCGGCGCAGCGAGGTATCAGCCGGGAGCTCGATTGCATCCTGGTAGCTCGCGACCGCACCCGCAACACCTGTGCATTCGTAACCGGCCGTGGGCCAGTCACGGCGGCGCAGTTGATCACGCACCTGCTGCCAGTGCTGGCGAATGACGCGCTGCTGGTCAGCGATGCTGCCAGGGCTTACCAGGCATTTGCAAATAGCACCGGCATCAGCCACGAGTTTGTGAACGTGCAGGCCGGGATGCGAACCTGCGGCGCCATGCACATCCAGGGAGTCAATGGAAGGCATGGCCGTTTCAAGACCTGGCTGCGGCGTTTCAATGGCGTGGCCAGCCGCTACTTGCACCACTATGCCGGCTGGCAGCAGGTACTCGATGCTGCCACATTGACGACACCCAGGCAGTGGCTCCGTGTGGCGGTTGCCGGGCGATAGCAGCGCTGGGCGAGACAGCAATCGCAGAATAAAGTTCCATGCCAGCAGGCAATGCCTAGCTTACGCGAACAGCGCCCAAGGCAATGACCTCCCGGCGGACTTAAGGCGGTAAAACCCCCAACTAAACGCCGCTTTTGTGCACCCGCGCAGCCGAGTATCCACTTCGCCTGTAAACCGCATGAAATCGTGCAATACAGCCTGTATGACTATCTCTTTGCCAGTCATGGGACCGCGTATAATCGCGCGCATTTTTGTCGAGTGCCTATCCCAAGTTGTCTATACATATTATTCCCTCCAGGGAATTTTTAATGAATCCCATCCCGTTTAACCGATTGAAATAGTTCCCGGATTGATCCTTATAGCCAGTCCCGCCGGTAGCGCTTACTACCCTTCCAGCCTTGCATAGATGCGCCCGCAGTGTCGGGAAACGGCGACACCACCATTCTGGCAACCCTGTTCAACCGCCGTTGTCGAAGCGCCACTGGCCCATTGCGCGAAATCAACATTGTAATTCGTTCAAATTTTATTTTTTGCCACCCGGAAGTCATTCATGCTGCGCTGCAGATGAGGTAGCACATGCACTAAATGGCATAGGTGCCTGATTTGTCGATGTTTTCTGCCTTGAGACTGCTTGAACGATACGCGCTAAGTCCTTAATTTCATTAGCAAAAATCGGGATTTAACAATTGGAAAGCGCTTGACCACTGTCGTGCCGTCCACTAAAGTGGGCACCTGTGTGAAAAAGTGTGGTTTTGTGGGATACCAGTGCGGAAATGGCGCCACCCGAAATCAACGACCGTTAACGCCAAAACCTCAGTTTCAAAAAGAAAGTAAAGCCGTGTTCCAGGGCGCTTCCGCGATCACTCTCGATGCGAAAGGCAGGATGTCCATTCCTGCCAAGCATCGCGACGCACTGTCTATCCAGTGCGATGGTCGCCTCACGCTGACGAAGCACCCGGATGGCTGCCTGCTGATGTATCCGCGCCCCGTCTGGGAAGCCAAGCGCGACCAGATCGCCGCGTGGCCGATGTCCGCCCGCGGCTGGCAACGCATCCTGCTGGGCAATGCCAACGATGTCGAGATGGATTCGGCCGGCCGTATCCTCGTGGCGCCCGAGCTGCGCGCCGCCGTCGGGCTGGGCCGCGAGGTCGTGCTGTCCGGCATGCTGACGCACTTTGAAATCTGGGACCCGGTGAAACGCGCCGAAAACGAGCAGGCCACGATCGACGTCGGCATGCCGGACACTCTCTCCGATTTTTCCTTTTAAAGGCCCGCAGCAATGATGAAAACAGCGGTGCCAGAATTTCAGCATCGTACGGTGCTGTTGGACGAAGCGGTCGATGCGCTGGCCATTGCCGGCCCGCGCGCCGACGGCATCTACGTCGACGGCACCTTCGGCCGCGGCGGCCACAGCCGCCTGCTGCTGTCGCGCCTGGGCGCCAATGGCCGCCTGGTCGCGTTCGACAAGGACCCGCAGGCGATCGCCACCGCCGAAGGGGTGGACGATGCGCGCTTCACGATCGTCCACGACAGTTTTGCCACCATGAAGTCCGCCCTCGCCGAGCGGGGCATCCACCAGGTCGACGGCGTGCTGCTCGACCTGGGTATCTCGTCGCCGCAGGTGGATGACGCCGCGCGCGGCTTTTCTTTCCGGAACGACGGTCCGCTCGATATGCGGATGGACACGACGCGCGGCATCTCCGCGGCCGAATGGCTGGCCACGGAATCGGAACAGACTCTTGAAAAGGTGATCAGGGATTATGGGGAAGAACGGTTTGCTTTTCAGATTGCAAAGGCGATTGTTGCTCGCCGGGCAGTCGAACCAATTTCAGGCACACGACAGCTTGCCGGCATCGTGGCAGGCGCGGTCAAAACCCGGGAGAAGGGCAAGGATCCGGCCACACGGACCTTTCAGGCTATCCGGATTCACATCAATCAAGAGCTTGAGGATCTCCAGGCCGGATTGAAACAGGCATACGACGCGCTGGCGCCGGGCGGCATCATTGCCGTGATCAGCTTCCATTCGCTGGAAGACCGGATCGTCAAGCGCTTCCTCGCCGAACGCGCCAACGTGCCGCAGCCGGACCGCCGGCTGCCGATCCGCGCCGTCGACCTGCCGCAGCCGGAAGTGAAGCTGCTGGCCAAGCTCAAGCCATCCGACCGCGAAGTGGATGAAAACCCGCGGGCCCGCTCGGCGGTGATGCGGGTGGCCATGCGGCTGCCGAAACAGGAGCGGCCGGCATGACAGGCAAGGTCAGCGCCGTGCTCGCAGCCCTGTTGGTGGGTTGCGCGCTGTCGCTCGTTAACGCGCAGTACCAGGCACGCCACCTGTTCATCGAACTGGAGCGCGCGCAATCGCGGGCGCGCCAGCTCGATATCGAATGGGCGCAACTGCAGCTGGATCAGTCCACGCTGGGCAAGCATGCCCGCATCGAGGAAATCGCGCACGGCGACCTGGGCATGACCCAGCTCACGCCGGCACGCACGCAGTACCTGACGGAGGGCGAACCATGAGCCGCTCGAATGCCGCAAGTTCCCGCGTCGCCGCCTCGAAAGGCGTGTCGTTCTCCAAGAGCCCGGTGCTCGCGGTGCGATTGCCGACATGGCGTTCACGCGTGGTGCTGTTCGTGATGTTTGCCGCCTTCGCGGCGCTGGCGGCGCGGGCGTTGTGGCTGCAGGGCGTGTCCACCCAGTTCCTGCAGAAGCAGGGCGAAATCCGTTACGCGCGCACCATCGAACTGCCGGCTACGCGCGGCAAGATCATGGACCGCAACGGCCAGGTGCTGGCATCGTCGATTCCCGTGAAAGCCATCTGGGCGATCCCGGACGACGTGCTGCAGGCGCCGCCGGAAAAAATCGGCGCGCTGGCCAGGCTGCTCGACATGAGCGAGGCCGAACTGCGCAAGAAACTCGATTCCGACCGCAACTTCGTTTACCTGAAGCGGCAGGTCGAGCAGGACGTGGCCGACGAGATCGCCAAGCTGAAGATCGATGGCATCGACACGCGCAAGGAATACAAGCGCTTCTACCCGCAGGGCGAAGTGATGACGCACGTGGTGGGCTTCACCAACGTGGAAGACGTGGGCCAGGAATCGATGGAGCTGGCGCGCCAGAAAACACTGGTGGGACAGACCGGTTCGCGCCGCGTGATCAAGGACCGGCTGGGCCACATCGTCGAGGATATCGGCGCCAAGCACGAACCGCACGACGGCGAGGACCTGATGCTGTCGGTCGATTCCAAGATCCAGTACATCGCCTTCACCCAGCTGAAAGCGGCGGTCGAGAAATTCAAGGCCAAGGCCGGCGCCGCCGTGGTGCTCGACGTGCACACGGGCGAAGTGCTGGCGCTGGCGAACTACCCCAGCTACGACCCGAACGACCGCCGCAAGCTCACCGGCGCCCAGCTGCGCAACCGCGTGATGACCGACTCGTTCGAACCCGGTTCCACGCTCAAGCCGATCACCGTGTCGCTGGCGCTGGACAAGGGAGTGGTCAAGCCGCACACCACCATCGATACCGGCCCCGGCCGCCTCACGATCAAGGACCGCACGATCAGCGATACCAAGGCGCACCACGTGATCACCGTGCAGCAGGTCGTGGAGATGTCATCGAACATCGGCACCTCGAAGATCGCGCTGTCGATGCCGGCACAGGACATGTGGGAGATGTTTACCAAGGTCGGCTTCGGCCAGCAGCCGAAATGGGGCTTCCCCGGCGCCGTGGCGGGCCGCGTGCGCCCCTACAAGAACTGGCGGCCGATCGAGCAGGCGACGATGAGCTACGGTAACGGCATTTCCGTGTCGCTGATCCAGCTGGCCCGTTCGTACCTGATGTTCGCCCGCGACGGCGACACGATTCCGCTCACGTTCGAGAAAAGCCACGAAATGCCGCAAGGCCAGCCGATCATCAAGCCGCAGACCGCGCGACAGATGCGCGAGATGCTCGAGATGGTCGTCACCGGCAAGGACGGCACCGCCAAGCAGGCCCAGATTCCCGGTTATCGGGTGGGCGGCAAGACGGGCACCGCCTACAAGGTGGAAAACGGCCGCTATGCGATGCCGCGCAAATATGTCGGCTCCTTCGTGGGCATCGTGCCGTTGTCCGCGCCGCGCTTCGTGATCGCGGTGATGATCGACGAGCCGACCCAGGGCGGCCATTATGGCGGCCAGGTGGCCGCGCCCACATTTGCAAAGGTCGCAGAGAACGCGCTGCGCGCCATGAACGTGCCTCCCGATTCCACCGTGACGGAAATCGTGGCCCCGACGGGGAACGAAGGGGAGGCAATGTAATGACCGACATGAACAATAACGACAACATCGACAACACCAACAACATCGGCAACTGGATCAGGCAGGCCGCACCGGACGGCCAGCTGGCTTCGGACTCGCGCCGCATCAGGCCCGGCGACGTCTTTTTCGCTTACCCGAACAACGGCGCTGGCGACGCCGGCGATGGCCGCAACTATATAGAGCAGGCCATCGGCCAGGGCGCCGCCGCCGTGCTGTACGACCCGCAAGGCTTTACCTGGAACGCCGGCTGGCAGGTGGCCAGCTTGCCGGTCGCCGACCTGAAACAGCAGGCCGGCCCGATCGCGCACGCCATGTACGGCAGGCCGGATGCCGGTATGTTCACGGTCGGCATTACCGGCACGAACGGCAAGACATCGTCCGCCGTGTGGCTGGGCCATGCGCTGTCGCGCGCCGGGGAAACCGCCGCCGTCATCGGCACGCTGGGCGTGGGGCTGTTCCGCGGGGCCGGCGAACCAGAATTCCTGGCCACCGGCTATACCACGCCGGACCAGGTGCTGCTGGCCCGCACGCTGGAAGAATGCCGCGCCGCCGGCGCCCGCGCGCTGGCGATCGAGGTGTCGTCGATTGGCCTGGAGCAGGGCCGCGTGGCCGGCATGCATTTCGACGTGGCGCTGTTTACCAACCTCACGCGCGATCACCTGGATTTCCATGGATCGATGGAAGCCTATGAAGCGGCCAAGGCCAAGCTGTTCGCCTGGCCCGGCCTGAAGACGGCCGTGATCAACCTGGACGATCCGGCCGGCCTGCGCATGGCCGCGCAGGCCGGGAATGCCCAAGTCATCGGCTACACGCTGAAGAACGATATCGACGTGACACAGTTGTCCGCGCAGTTCTCCAGTCTTGCCATCCTGCGCGCCAGCCAGGTGAAAAGCCGCAGCGCCGGCACCGAATTCCACCTCGAGTCGCCCTATGGCGCCGCCCAGGTGAAGACGCGGCTGGTGGGGGCGTTCAACGTCAGCAACGCGCTCGGCGTGCTCGGTGCGCTGCTGGCGAAAGGCATGCCGCTGCGCGCCGCGGTGGACGCGATCGAAGCATTGACGCCGCCGCCGGGCCGCATGCAGCTGGCAGGCGGCAACGATGCGCCGATGGTCGTCATCGATTACGCCCATACGCCCGATGCGCTGGACAAGACGCTGGAAGCGCTGCGCCCCGTCGCCAGCGACCGCGGCGGCGAGCTGTGGTGCGTGTTCGGCTGCGGCGGCGACCGCGATCCGGGCAAGCGCCCGCAAATGGGCCGCATCGCACAGGCGGCCGATCACGTGCTCGTCACCAGCGACAATCCACGCAGCGAGGATCCGCACGCGATCATCGCGCAGATCGTGGCCGGCATGGATACCGCCCGCCCGGCGCAGGCGATCGAAGACCGCGCCGCCGCGATCCTCTCCGCCGTCAGGAACGCGGCCAGGAACGACGTGATCCTGGTGGCCGGCAAGGGCCATGAGCCGTACCAGGAAATCAAGGGCAAGAAACTGCCGTTCTCCGATGCGGATCATGCCCAGCTGGCACTGACCGCCCGACTGACGATGATGAGGCAGAACTGATGCGGGCCACGCTGGACCAGATTCTCGGCGCCCTGAGCGGCGCCCGCATGGTTGATGCCGGGTTGGACAAAAGCGCGGGCGAGCCGCTTGCGGGGGTGACCTTCGACGGCGTGTCGACCGATAGCCGCACCGTGGCGCCGGGCGCCCTGTTCGTGGCGCTGCGCGGCGAACACTTCGACGCGCACGATTTCCTGCCGCAGGTGGCGCACCACGCGGCCGCCGTGGTGGTGGAAAAACTGCCGGAAGGCTGGACGCCGCCGGCCACGCTTGCCGTTATCCTGGTGCCGGACACGCTGGCCGCGCTCGGCCAGATCGCGCGGTGGTGGCGCAGCCAGTTCGACCTGCCCGTGATCGGCGTGACCGGCAGCAATGGCAAGACCACCGTCAAGGAAATGATCGCCGCCATCCTGGCCGCCGCCCATGGCGAAGAAGACCGGCTGGCGACGCGCGGCAACCTGAACAACGAGATCGGCGTGCCGCTCACGCTGTTCCGGCTGGCCCCGCACCATTCCTCGGCCGTGATCGAACTGGGCATGAACCACCCGGGCGAGATCGGCCGCCTTGCGCAAATCGCCATGCCCACCATCGCCCTGGTCAACAACGCCCAGCGCGAACACCAGGAATTCATGCACACGGTGGAAGCCGTGGCGCGTGAAAACGGCGCCGCGCTGGCGGCCCTGCCGGGCGATGGCACGGCGGTATTCCCGTCGCACGACGAATTCACGCCGGTGTGGCGCGAGCTTGCCGGCGGCCGCCGCACGATCACCTTCGGCCTGACCAAGGAAGCCGATGTGAGCTGCACCTTCCGCCCGGCCGATTTCGGCAACCAGATGTT
>DASVVD010000156.1:0-3763 GCA_036386715.1 Pseudoduganella sp. | reverse complement strand
TGCCGCACAGGCCTGCTTACTGCCGCTTGCCCATGATGTAGGTGCGCTCGACCGTGCGGTCGTCGCCCAGCGTTTGCAGCACGAACAGTTTTTCTTCCAGCGAGGTGGCACGCGCCGAGCGGAACTTGAGCAGCTCGGTGGCGTTCGGGTTCAACACCACGAAATCGGCCTCGTTGCCGGCCCTGAAGCTGCCGATTTTATCGTCCAGGTCGAGCGCCTTCGCCGCGCCCAGCGTGGACAGGTAGAACGATTTTAATGCCGTCAACGGCTTCTTGTCGGCCGGGTTGTCGGTGAAGGCCTTGTGCAGCTGGATCACCTTGTAGGCCTCGCCCATCGTGCGCAGCGCCGAGAAGCTGGTGCCGGCGCCCACGTCGGTGCCCAGGCCCACTTTCACGCCATGCTTTTCGGCCGCCTGCAGGTCGAACAGGCCGCTGCCCAGGAACAGGTTCGAGGTCGGGCAGAAGGCGATGGCCGAGCCGGTGCTGGCCAGCGAGGCGAATTCGTCGTCGCGCAGGTGCACGCCGTGGGCATACACCGAGCGCTTGCGCGACAGGCCGAAGCCGTTGTACACGTCCAGGTAACCGTTCGACGACGGGAACAGTTCCTGCACCCAGGCGATCTCGCCCTTGTTCTCGGACAGGTGGGTGTGCATGTACACGTCCGGATATTCCTGCAGCAGCTTGCCGGCCGCCGTGAGCTGTTCCGGCGTGGAGGTGGGCGCGAAGCGCGGCGTGACCGCATACAGCGCGCGGCCGCGCTTGTGCCAGCGCTGGATCAGCGTCTTCGAATCGGCGTACGACGTTGCCGGCGTATCGAGCAGGTAGTCGGGCGCGTTGCGGTCCATCATGACCTTGCCGGCGATGATGCGCATGTTGCGGGTGGCGGCCTCCTCGAACAGCGCGTCGACCGATTCCGGATGCACGGTGGCCATCACCAGCGCGGTGGTGGTGCCGTTCTTGACCAGTTCGTTGACGAACGTCTTGGCCACGCCGCGCGCGTACTCCTTGTTGCCGAACTGTTTTTCGGTCGGGAACGTGTAGGTATTGAGCCACTCGAGCAGCTGCTCGCCGAAGGAGCCGATCATTTCGGTCTGCGGATAGTGCACGTGGCTGTCGATGAAACCCGGCACGATCAGCCGGCCGCGATAGTCGACGACCTGCACGTTCTGGTTGTTCGCTAGCACGGTGCCGGCCGGGCCGACGGCCTTGACCTTGCCGTCCGCGCCCACCAGCAGCACGCCGTCTTCATAATATTCATACGATTGCCCGGGAGCGGACGGGTCGCCCGTGAAGTGCAGTACCGAAGCGCGGTAAGCAACGGTAGCGTTCTGGGTTTGCTGTTGCTGCTGTTGCTGCTGTTGCTGTTTTGCTTGCGCGGGGAAGGCGAATACCAGGGCCGCGGCGATGGCCACGGACAGGCAGGACAGGCGTGCTTTACTCATTTTGTCTCCAATGATTGGGATGGGTGCTGTTGCTGGTGCTGTGTCGCACCTTGTCATGGTCTGGCTGCAGAAGTCCTCCTTGCCGGGCTTGCCGGCCTCTCGCAATCGTTCGCGCAGGCGGCGGCGCATGGTGCTTGTGGCGCCATGGGGGTTCCGTCTGGACGAAGGTTCAATACCGGTACTGCCGCTGCACCGGCGTAACGGCCGGTGCGCAGCGTGCGGAGAGGCGTTGCCGAATCCGGCAGTCGCGGGGAGTTAATGTACCGGCAGAAGGACGGCGGCTTATACGGCTGCCGATATCATTATTATCAGCATTCCTGGGTATCGGCCGGGATGGCAATGGCCATCACGGCGGTGCCGGCGCACCCGCGCGGCAGGCGGGTGCGCCGGAGATGCATCAGCTCTTGGAGCCGCGTGCCCAGCGCAGGGCGAAGTCGTACTTGCGGCCCATGGCCTCGTGGTTGCTCATCTTGCCGTCGGAAACGATGTAGTCGACCAGCTTGGTGACCTGCAGCTGCCCGTTGCGGTTTTCGATCGACGCGATGGCACACATGCCGCCGGCGCCGCCATGGTCGAGCCGGACCTCGACCGGCGCATTGTCCGGCACCTCGATCGTGACGACGGCGTCGGTTGCCGCCCAGTTCGGCACGCCTTGGTAGATGAACGTGAACACGAGGATGCGCTTGACCTGGTCGAACTGGTCGCCGTTGATGAACAGGTTTTCGCCGCCGGTATTGGTGCCGGTGCGGTCATCGCTGTCGAGCTTGATGAAGGGCCGGCTGTCGAAGCTGCCCCAGGAGTCGCCCAGTGCCTGTACACCGCCCGGCGTGCCGTCGGCCAGCTCGTACAGGCAGCCCAGGTCCAGGTCGATGCCATTCGATTTTTTGGCGCCGCCGAACATGCCGAACAGGCCGCCCTTCTGCTCCGGCTGCGCGACGGATGGATTGCGGTTCCAGTTCAGGTTGACGCGGATGCGGCCGAAACCGCGGCTTGCCGCGTTCTTGGCCAGCGACACCTTGTCGCCGCGCTTTTCCAGCGTGACTTTCGACAGCGAGATCTTTTTCGGGGCGGGAGCGGGTGTAGATGCAGGAGCAGGAGCAGATGCGGGGGCTGGAGCAGATGCAGGTGCCGTGGCGGCAGCCTCGGTGCCGCCGAAATGGGCCAGCAGCGCGGACAGGCCACCGTTGAAACCCTGGCCGATGGCGCCGAAGCGCCACTGGCCGTCCTTGCGATACAGCTCGCCCAGCATGACGGCCTTCTCTTCCTGGAAGTCGGCACCCGACAACGCGAACGTTGCCGCATCGCCCAGCGCCATGGCGCCGCTGCCGATATTGCGCATCGTGCCGTTGCCGTCGATCGCGCCGGTGAACACCAGCCTGTCGATCGATGCCGGCAGCGCATCGAGATTCAGCTGGAACGTGGCCCGCGCGCCGGACAGGTTCAGGCGCACCGCCCCTTCCGGGCTGGCCAGCTGGTTATAGAAAATCATGTAGCGGTCGTCCGCCAGCTTGCCGGCGGCATCGAGGCCGAAGCACGACAGGTCGATCGACGCGCCGCTGGCCGGCAGGTCGATGCTCACGCTGAACGCGGAGGCCAGGCCGAGGTCGGCGAGCTTGCCTTTCTGGCCGCGGATGAAGGTTTTCATGGGGTCCTGTCCGGATGGTGATCATTGGAACCGCTGATGGTAATGCATGTGCCAGCCCGGCGGCGAGATTCGCCACGCCGGCCCGCTTGCCAGCCAGGTGGGTGGCCTCCCTGTCGTCGCGCCGATCGTTCGCTGGATCAGGAAATGCCACTACCCATCATTGAGCATTACAGCCGCGCCAGCCGCCCGCCATCGACGACCAGCGTGGCACCGCATACGAACGCCGCATCCCGGGAGGCCAGCCAGACCACCGCGGCGGCCAGGTCCGACGGCTTGCCCACGTCGGCCTTGTCGATCACCTCCACGCCCGACTGCACGTTCGGATTGTTCCACAGCATGGGCGTATCCACCGCGCCGGGAACGACGGCGTTGACGCGGATGTTTTTCGCGCGCCCCTCGATGGCCGCGGAGCGCGTCAGCGACAGCAAGGCGGCCTTGGCCGCGGCATAAGGCGCCACCAGCGCTTCGGTTTCCAGCGCATGCACGCTGGACAGGTTCACGATGGCGCCCCCTTCGTGCATGTTCAGGAAGGCATGCTTGGTGAAGAAAAACGCGCCCAGCAAATCGACCTGCAGGATGCGCAGCCAGTCTTCCCCGGTCTGCTCCTCGATCGGCTTGAACAGCATCATGCCGGCGTTGTTGACGACGATGTCGAGCCGGCCGAACCTGTCCAGCGC
>DASVVD010000155.1:0-2241 GCA_036386715.1 Pseudoduganella sp. | reverse complement strand
ACCACCGACTACGCGGAAACGCTGGCTGAATTCATTACGCCGGCCGAGAACGACATCGCCACCACGCTCGACAAGCTGGACAGCATCCACCGCTTCGCCTACAGCAAGCTGGGCGACGAACTGCTGTGGAGCGAATCGATGCCCTGCCAGTTGCCGGACGAGGCGGATATCGCCATCGCCTGGTACGGCACGTCGAATATGGGCAAGCTCAAGCATGTCTACCGCCGCGGCCTGGCGCTGCGCTACGGCAAGGCCATGCAGTGCATCGCCGGCATCCACTACAACTATTCGCTCGACGAGCAGCTGTGGCGCATCCTGGCGGAGAACGAACCGGCCGTGAAACCGTTGTCGGCGGTGGCCTACCAGTCCGAAGCCTATTTTTCGCTGATCCGCAATTTCCGCCGCAACAACTGGTTGCTGATGTACCTGTTCGGCACCTCCCCCGCACTGAACAGCAGCTTCCTGCGCGGCCGCGCGCACAAGCTGGAAACGCTGTCGGCGGATACGCTGTATTTGCCTTACGCCACCAGCCTGCGCATGAGCGACCTGGGCTACCAGAACGATGCCCAGTCCGGCCTGCGCCCGCACGAAAACAGCCTGGACAGCTACGTGGCCACGCTGACGCGTGCCGTCAACCAGCCTTACGAGCCGTACCAGAAGATCGGCACCCGCGACGCCAACGGCGAATGGCAGCAACTGTCGACCAATGTGATCCAGATCGAGAACGAGTACTACTCGACGATCCGGCCGAAACGCGTGATCCGCAGCGGCGAACGGCCGATCCAGGCGCTGTGCAACCGCGGCGTGCAATACATCGAGGTGCGCTGCCTGGATGTGGACCCGTTCGCGCCGACCGGCGTGAGCCTGCAGACCGGCCGCTTCCTCGATGCCTTCCTGCTGTACTGCGCGCTCGAGGAAAGCCCGGCCATCTCGGAAGAAGAAGGCGAAATCCTGGCCCGCAACTTCGCCCGCACGGTGAAGGAAGGCCGCCGCCCGGGCCTGACGCTGACGCGCGACGGCAGCGAGATCGCCTTGCGCGCCTGGGGCGAGCAACTGCTCGAGCGCATCCGTCCCGCGGCCGAACTGCTCGATCTCCTGCGCGGCGACACCCAGCATGCCGATGCGCTGGCGCAGCAGGCCGCCAAGCTGGCCGACCCGGACCGCACGCCCTCCGCGGCCGTGCTGCGCGAACTGGCACAACACGGCAATTCGTTTGCCACGTTCGGCCTCGCGCAGAGCACCAGGCACGCGGCCTACTTCCGCGCCCATCCGCCGACCGCGCAGGAAGAAGCGTATTTCGGCGAACTGGCGGCGCGTTCGGTGGCCGAGCAGGCCGAAGCGGAACGCATGCCGGCGGGCAGCTTCGACGACTACGTGCAAGCCTACCGCGCCAGCAACCTGTGCCCGAACGCCTGACGGCGCCGGTGGCCCGTGCTGACCTTCTTTAACGAACAGCACGGCCAGCTGCGGCCCCGGCACGAACTCGTGCAGGGGCACCCTGCCCCGCCGCGCGACACACCCGACCGCATCGACGGCATCCTCGCCGACCTGGGCCGGCGCGGCCTGGGGCGCATCGTCACGCCGCACGGCGTGCCGCTGATGTCGCTCGAACGCGTGCACACGCCGCGCTACCTGCATTTCCTGCGCACCGCGTGGAGCGAGTGGATCGCCCAGTCTCCCGCCCATGCCGGGCGCGATGCGTTCCCGTCGCAATGGCCGGTGCGCACGCTGCGCGCCGATATCGAGCCGGACGACTTCGGCGCCCGCCTGGGCCTGTATTCGATCGACACGACCACGCCGCTGACCGCCGGCACCTGGGTCGCTGCCAAGACCGGTGCCGATTGCGCCGTCAACGCCGCCCATGCGCTGCGCGTGGGCGAACGCGGCACCTTCGCGCTGACACGCCCGCCCGGCCACCATGCCGGTACCGATTTCCTCGGTGGCGGCTGCTACCTGAACAACGCCGCGCTGGCGGCCCAGCACCTGCTCGATGACGGGCTGCAACGGGTGGCGGTGCTGGATGTCGATTACCACCACGGCAGCGGCACGCAGGGCATTTTCTATGAACGGGCCGACGTGCTGTGCCTGTCGATCCATGCCGAACCGCGCCATGCGTATCCGTTCTACAGCGGCCATGCGGACGAAACCGGCGGCGGCGCCGGCCACGGCTACAACGTCAACCTGCCCCTGCCGGCCGGTACCACGGCGCAGGCCTGGTTCACGGCCCTGGAAACGGCCTGC
>DASVVD010000154.1:0-3349 GCA_036386715.1 Pseudoduganella sp. | reverse complement strand
ACAAAAACAAGAAATCGTTGCCCTGTTCCAGGCCGCCCTTGCGCCGATCGTCGCCGGCACCGATTTGACCCCGAATATCGTCCTGGAACGCCCGCGCGATCCAAGCCATGGCGACATCGCCTGCAACATCGCGATGCAGCTGGCCAAGCAGCTCAAGACCAACCCGCGCGAGCTGGCCACGAAGATCGTCGCGGCGCTGGCCGCCAACCCGGCCGCCAAGGGCGTGATCGAAAGCGCCGACATCGCCGGTCCCGGTTTCATCAACCTGCGCGTTCCGGCCTCGGCCAAGCAGGCCGTGGTCAAGGCCGTGCTGGCGCAGGGCGCCGCCTACGGCAATAGCGACGCCGGCGCCGGCAAGAGCGTGATCATCGAATTCGTCTCGGCCAACCCGACCGGCCCGCTGCACGTGGGCCACGGCCGCCAGGCCGCGCTGGGCGATGCGCTGTCGTCGCTGTTCGCGGCGCAGGGCTTCGGCGTGACGCGCGAGTTCTATTACAACGATGCCGGCGTGCAGATCCACACGCTGGCCACTTCCGTGCAGGCGCGCGCCCGCGGCTTCAAGCCGGGCGACGCCGAATGGCCGGAGCCGGCCTATAACGGCGACTACATCGCCGATATCGCCGCCGACTTCCTGCTGAAGAAGACGGTTTCCGCCAGCGACGGCGCCCCCGTGACCGGCTCCGGCGACATGGAAGACCTGGAATCGATCCGCGCCTTCGCCGTCACCTACCTGCGCAACGAACAGGATATCGACCTGCAGGCCTTCGGCGTGAAGTTCGACAACTATTACCTGGAATCGTCGCTGTACAAGGACGGCAAGGTCGAGGCAGCGGTGGGCGCGCTGGTGGCCAATGGCCATACGTACGAGGAAGGCGGCGCGCTGTGGCTGCGCACCACCGACTACGGCGACGACAAGGACCGCGTGATGCGCAAGACCGACGGCACCTTCACGTACTTCGTGCCGGACGTGGCCTACCACATCGTCAAGTTCCAGCGCGGCTTCACGCAGGCGATCAACGTGCAGGGCTCCGACCACCACGGCACCATCGCGCGCGTGCGCGCCGGCCTGCAGGCGGTGGGCATGGCCATTCCGCAGGGCTACCCCGACTACGTGCTGCACAAGATGGTCACCGTGATGAAGGATGGCGCCGAGGTGAAGATCTCGAAACGCGCCGGCTCCTACGTGACGGTGCGCGACCTGATCGAATGGTCCGGCGGCGGCGACATCGCCAGGGGCCGCGACGCGGTGCGCTTCTTCCTCATCTCGCGCAAGGCCGATACCGAATTCGTGTTCGACGTGGACGTGGCGCTGAAGACTTCCGACGAGAACCCGGTGTATTACGTGCAGTATGCGCACGCGCGCATCTGCTCGGCACTGGCGAACTGGGGCGGCGACGAAGCGCAACTGGCCGGCGTCGACCTGTCGCTGCTGACCACGCCGCACGAGGCCAGCCTGCTGGCCAAGCTGGCGGAGTATCCCGAAATGCTGCAGCGTGCCCAGGCCGAGCTGGGCCCGCACCAGGTGGCGTTCTACCTGCGCGACCTGGCCGGCGAACTGCACAGCTATTACTTCGCCCACAAGTGGCTGCTCGACGACGACGAGCCATTGAAGCTGGCCCGCCTGGCGCTCGCGGTCGCCACCCGCCAGGTGCTGCGCAACGGCCTTGCGCTGATCGGCGTTTCCGCGCCGGAGAAAATGTAATCGTTCTGAAAGGACTTCCCGCATAATGAGTTTCCGCTCTTCCCCCCCGCTGCGCATGCGCCAGCAGGGCAGCACGCTGGTCGGCATCATCATCGGCCTCGTCATCGGCCTGGTCATCGCGGTGATCGTGGCACTGGTGATCACCAAGGGGCAGTCCCCGTTCACCGAACGCGCGGCCCGCGCCAAGCCGGCCGAATCGGCCGGCAAGATCGCCGACCCGAACAAGCCGATGTATGGCAACCGCGAATCGGCGCGCAGCGCCAACCGCGACTTCGAACGCGACCAGCAGCGGCAGGCACCTGCGTCCGGGTCCACGCCCGCTGCCACGCCGGCGCCGGTGCCTGCACCGGCACCGGCAGCCGATCCGCTGCAGGCCGTGGTCGACCGGATCCAGAACGGGGCGGCGCACAAGGCCGCCACGCCGGCCGCGCCGGCGCCCCTGAACACGGCCGCGCCGCCGGCACAGTCGGCCGTGCCGGCGCCGTCCGCGGCAGGCGAGGACAAGTGGGTTTATTATCTGCAGGCCGGCGCCTACCGCGAAACGAGCGATGCCGAAGCGGTGCGCGCCAAGCTTGCGCTGCTCGGCTTCGAAGCGTCCGTCACCGACCGCACCACCGATTCCGGCGTGCTGCATCGCGTGCGCGTGGGCCCGTTCACGCAGGTCGAGGCGATGAACAAGGTGCGCGGCAAGCTGTCCGACAACGGTGTCGACGTTGCCGTCGTCCGCAACCAGAAATAATGGAGAAACGATGCACATGCTGAAGAAGATCCTGTCCGCCACCGCGTTTGCCGCGCTGGCAATCACCACTGCCGGCGGCGTGGCCGCCTCGCCTGCCGCGCCGAAGGAAGGCGCCGAATACAAGGCCCTGCCGACGCCGCAGCCGACCGACAGCGGCAAGAAGGTGGAAGTGATCGAATTCTTCGCCTACTGGTGCCCGCACTGCCATACGTTCGATCCCGCCCTGTCGGCCTGGGTGAAGAAACAGGGCGACAATATCGTGTTCAAGCGGGTGCACGTGCCTTACAACGAGCGCCTTGCGCCGCAGCAGAAGCTGTACTACACGCTCGAGTCGCTCGGCCTGGCCGACCAGCTGCAGTCGAAGGTCCTGGCCGCTGTCCATGGCGGCGGCCAGAACTTCACCCGCGACGAGGAAGTGTTCGAGTGGGTCGCGAAAAACGGCGTCGACAAGCAGAAGTTCATCGATGCCTACCGCTCGTTCGGCGTGGCCGGCAAGGTGCGCCGCTCGGCCGCGCTGATGGAGAACTACAAGGTCGAGTACTGGCCGCTGATCATCGTCGACGGCCGCTGGCAGGCATCCCCCAGCCTGACCGGCGAAGCCAACAAGGAACTCGCCACCGAGGCCGCGCAGCAGCAGGCCACCACGCAGGTGCTCGACTTCCTGGTTGCAAAGGCGAAAGCCGAGAAGAAGTAATGACTGCTGCCGGGCCCCGCGTCTTCATCACGGGCGCCTCCAGCGGCATTGGCGCCGCCCTTGCCGCGCGCTATGCGGCAGCCGGTGCCACCCTCGGCCTGTTTGCCCGCCGCGAGGCGGCGTTGCAGGAGCTGGTGGCCACCCTGCCCGCCCCGCGCGTTTCCGCCCCTGCTCACCGCATCTATCCCGGCGATGTGTGCGACCACGCGGCGCT
>DASVVD010000153.1:0-12883 GCA_036386715.1 Pseudoduganella sp. | reverse complement strand
GCGTGCCCTGGGCGGCCACGCGCGTGGCGAGTTCCGCCAGGTCTTCGGTCAGCCCCGGGCCGGAGCGGCCGGGAACGAAGCGCGTGATGCTCATGCCCGCGTCGAGCGCATTGGCGGGCGAGGCCTGGCCCAGCCACCATGCATCGTTGACGGCCCCGCCCCACAGCGTGCGCTCGCCGGCGCTGTCACGGACGACGAAGCGGCCGTTGCGGATCGACAGCGCTTGCACGGCAGGCGGCGTCGCTGTCGTTGCCGCGGCATCCTGCGTGATGGTGAACGGGGTGCGTGACACACCGCGCGCCTGCCCTGCCGGCTCGTCCGTGCCGGCCAGCACGCGCGCAGCCACGGCCGGGCCGCGCCGCCGTGCCAGCTGCGTCGCAAACAGCGGCTCGGGCGAGCGGACGATCAGGTTCGGTGCACTGGCCGGTCCGCTGGCCACGATTTCGGCCGCGCGCGAGTTCCACACCACCGCATTGGCGGCCGTCCAGCCGCCGCCCTGCGCGCGTTGCGCATCGAAGGCCAGGCGCAACCCGGCCCCTTCGATCCGCACGTCCTCGTACAGCACGCCCGAGGCCCAGCTTTCATAAGACCCGCTGGCGCCCAGCGCATGCGTGGCGCGGCAGTTGCGGAACACATTCGGGCCGGCGGCCAGGAAACCGATGGCGAAGTCATTGATCCCGGCATCGGCAGCGCAGTGCTGCACGAGCACCTGCTGCCCTTCGACCAGGAAGCTGCGGCGGCGATATCCGCCCGGCTCGCCCACCGGTTCGCCATTGTTCACATGCTCCACCGTGATGCGGCGGGCGCGCTGCCCGATCCGCACCAGCGAGCCCACCAGGTGGCGCCCGCCGACCTTGCGCACCCAGGCATCCTCGACATGATCCAGCACGATCCCGTCCCATGCGTGTTCCTCGTCGCGCGGGTTGGCGCGCTCGTATTCACTGTCGATCGTCAGCCCTTCGATGCCGATCTGGCGCAAGGGTTCACTGGCCGTCACCTTCGCCAGCAGCGCAGCGCCGTAGCGCGCCTCGAGCGCGGTGGTGATCGGCGCATCGAGCGTGACGCGACCGCTGTCGGTGTCGATGGCGCTGATCGTGCGATCCCAGACCAGGTCGCGCGACCCCGCTGGCCAGTGGTAGCGCAAGGCCGCGAAGGTGCCCGGCAGGGCATCCATGCCGAGGTCCCTGATCCAGGCCTTCGTGCTGGGCCGCGTGAGCACCACGCGGTCGCCCGGCTGCAGCCCGGCGCTGCCGCTCACCGTCACCGTCAGCGCCCCGGCCGGCACCACCTCGTCGACCACCGTAGCTGCGGCACCGGTCGCGGGATTCCTGTCGCCGCCGGCGACGATCAGCGCACGCCGGCCGCGGCCGGTCGCCACCAGCACTGTCCGGCCGATGCCGCTGCCCCGCAGCACGACACCCTCCGCAGTCATGCGCAACTGGCCGCCGACATGGAAACGCGCCGGCGCAAGCTCCACGACGCCGCGAAAACCGTCCGCCCGGCGTGGCAGCCGCGCCGCCGCATCCAGCGCCGCCTGCAGCAGCGCGGTATCGTCGCCGCCGCCCGGTCGCACCAGTAACGTGGGCGCAGCGACGCGCGGCACGGCAGCGCCGGCACCATAGCCGGCATGCGAGAAGTCAATTGCGACCTGGGCACTGCCGGGCGGCGGCAGGCCCTGGGTTGCCGAAGGTGCCGCCAGGACCGCGGTGGCCGTCATCAGCAAGGGTGCCAGCAATGCGGCGGCGATGAGGCAGGCCATCCGGCCGGGCCGCATGATGGAACGGTAACGGATATCCATGCCCTGCATTGGCCCGGAAGCACGCGTGTGGGAGACGGGTGCGCAGGATCCAGGTGCGCGAAAAACGGGTGCGAGTCCTGCTCCTGAACCGGGTGGGGCGAGTGCGTCGAAAGTGGCCATGTGTGTCGGGGAGATATTGACGAGCAGGCCAAAGGCTAGCATCGGCACGCCGGGCGGATCGAGCAAGTTTGTGATTGATCGCGTTGCCGGTGCCCGACAGCCCATGGACGATGCAGGGCCGCGCGCCCTCGCCCCGCGAGCCCGGCGCCTGCAGGCGCATGATCAGAGCAACTTTAAACTATATTTAAAGTTCAACTTGACACGCGCCGGTCTTGACGTATCTTGGGGAAAGTGCGCCGATTGACCGATCGGATGGCTTACGGTGGTCACCCCCTCTGTAAGGCAGTCCGCGTTAGAAAAGCACACCACGTCTTGGGACATCACCGCCATACTGCACCGTTCATCGAATGAGGATAAGGTTTTCAAACCGCTGGTTGCTCCTGCCGCATCTGAAAGCGGCCCTTCCGCACTCAAATCCTGAAAGGCACCCATGATCACGCAGCACGCTCTCCCACGCACAAAGCCTCGAATCCTGGCAGCCCTTGCGTATGCAGGTGTCACCGCTGTGGCACTGGTTGCCCCGTGCCGCAGCGCGTGGGCCGCAGACCTCCCGGCGGCATACTTCCACGAGGTGGTGTTTTCAAATGCCGACCAGCCAACCCACGCCAACTCGGTTGCAGGGGTGAGCGACCTCTTGCCTGAAAGCGTTGCGGATAGCTTCACCGCAACCAACGGGAACGGCAGCAGCTTCCTCGCCGGGATGGCCACGACCACGGGCGGGTCCGTTCCCACCTTGAGCTTGACGGCTTCGTCATCGAACGAAGTCTTTTCCATGCATGCCTATGCCGAGGTCCGTTATTCAGTGCGCCTGACCGGGGGCCCAGCAGGAACCTCGATACCGATGATGTTCGAAGCTACAGGTTCCGCACAGTCGGGGCACAGCAGTGGCGGAAATTGGCTGTCTCGCGCCTCTACGCAACTGTACATCAACGGCGCGCCTCAAAATGACGCATTCTTGAACGCCTATTTTGTTAACGGCGACCCAGGCAACGAAACCGCCTCCTTTTCCATCAACAAGCTGATAACGATGCAGGTTGGGAGTGAATACAGCGTGGACATGATCGTTGCGGCCACCGGGACGAACGGAACAGCTTCAGCCGCCATGGACCCCACTTTTTCTTTCGTTAACGCATCGGACGCTTCCAGCTATCGGCTGGAATTTTCTCCAGGCCTGGTGTCTGCTGTCCCCGAGCCGACCGGCGCTTCGCTGCTGCTTCTGGGGCTTGGGGGCGTGCTGGTTGCAAGGCGTCGCGAGCTGGCCGTCCGTGGAACTCAACGGGTGGCGTAACGCCCCTTCTGCTCTCACCGGCTCCCGCCGCCGCTGACATTTACGCCGTCCTCGGCAGCATTGGCATCTACTACAGCGATACCTTGCCGAAGAGCTGGGGAAGCACGAGTAAGAAAACGTCCGTTTTGGGGCCCGGAAGCGGACGTACATGGCAGCAGTCCGGGCATGAGATGACGGCCGTTTTCGCAGCCGGACTGATGCCATGGCCCAATCACTTCTCCCGACCTTTGGTCGCTATAGAAGCATCTTCCTGCTCACAGTCGCTCGCCGAAAGGTGGGCGACCGCGGATCACGGATCGTGCAGTCCTGACGGGCATTCTGTTTGTCCTCAAAACTCGAATACCTTGAGAATGCCTGCCGCGTGAGCTTGGGTGCGGCAGCGTCATACGTGCTGGCGTCGCCTTCGCGAATGGATGCAAGCCGGTGTCTGGCAGCGCGTTCACGAGGCAGTGCTGCGGCGCCTTCGAGAGTATGGCCAGATCATGTGGGATTGTTGAAAGCACCCTCGGATGGCCGCACCGTTTTCGCAGACTGCGCATCCGTCATGAACGGTGGGCCAACATTCACCAGGCCTTTTTTTCGCTTGCGTGCTCACTCATCTGTTGGAGATACGCTGGGAGGTTTGCTGGACGCCATAAGCCAAGATCCTGTCAGGCGAGGCCGCCAGACAAGCGCCGGCGGCGAACTGCGCTACCAATGATTGCCAGGCCGGCAATCAATGTCGCCCAAGAGGCAGGTTCCGGAACTGGCGTTGTAGAGAGGATGACGTTGTCAATTGCAAATTCTGGAAACTGTTGTCCGCCCCTGATCGTCAAGGAGGAAATGTTTACAAAGTCTTGAAACTGGAAAGTTGAAAATATTTCAGCCGGCCTCGCCTCCACGAAAATCGTCGTCGTCACGACGCCGTTTACTCCCGTCGCAGTTAACGTCAGAGTTACGGGCAAATCGTTTCCAGTAAAGGTCTTTGCCACATCCATCGATGTCATGGAGAACAAACCTCCGTTCTGGATATCGATCGTGACACTACTCTCGTTAAAAGAATAAAAAGCAGTTGTTCCGTTGGAGGCGCACGCGGGACTGCACTGACCCAAATGATCAGCAGGATCATCGATAATATAAAATCCGAAATCACTGACTGGTGAGTAAGTAACCCTGAACCCATCCTCGGAAAAGCTGTACGTCGAGTAACCATAACCACCGGCCTGAGACTCGAAGTCAATCGTTTCCGCTTCTGCGGAAGCCGTCAAAATGGTAGCCGCAATGGTCAGCAATACTTTTCGGATCATCGTTATTTCCCTTGTGAAGGACAGTATTAAACCCAGCTTGGCTTCCCCAAAGACGCAAGAACTGCTCCGCATCACGGCATTGACGGCGTTCATGTCCACGCGGGCGGCCCGGCGTCCGGCATCCACTGTGGACATGGTTTAGTGTCCTGCCTGCTTGAAAATCGATGGCTGCCACAGTGACGCGCTTTCGCAGGTCGGCGGGAATGGCGGTGACTGCGGACTGGATCACGGCCCATTTCCGCCAATTATATTAATATTATTGTTCTGCTGTGGTCAAGTAATTTCGGGTGGGCCATTTTTTTGATTAATAAAGATTTTTCTGCATTGGGTTTTAGCGGTAACTACAGATGGATTCTTAGACACAAAGGCCCGGTGGTTAATGATAGATCTGGCTGCAAATTTTACAGCACGGTAGATTCCCTTGCATTCACCCGGGGTTTACCTGCGTGAGTTCGGCTTTCTATTTATTCGTGGATAAATTGCCTTCTTGTGGACGGGGGAGAATTTGTCTGTAAGGCCGGGTGCAGGGGCTGAGGTTCCAGAAAATGTACACAAGTTTGCCTCCTTTCCATACCGCGCATCGCCAGCAGACCTCGAGGGTTTTGCCGCATTGTTGAGCCGATGGACAAGAGCGGCGCCAACAAGGAATCCACTCCTTCCAATAGCGTTGCACGGCATGCCTGAGCCTTGTCGCGCACAGTTGCAAGGTCGACTGTCCGAAGTGCGCCAAGCCCATCCTGCAGCGCCTGCCATTGAGGTCGTAGTGAAATTCCAGTTCCTGGTCTCGCTGACCGTGACCTGCAGCCAGAGAAGCGGCTATCGTTGTAATGGTCGGTTGGAATGGATGATTCGAAGTGCCCCTGCGCCTGCAGGCGCGTGGTCTTCGAATCCTACGCCTTCCGTCCGGACAAAAAAAATGACATCCCGCAGGGGATGTCATTTTCTTATCGCCATGCCCGGCGAAAGATGACGCATGCGCCGCGCGCCTCTCGGCGCGCGAGGCTGGCGCGAAGCGCCAGCAGATGGGCAATTCGGAGAGCCCCCCGCGCCTGCAGGCGCGTGGTCTTCGAATCCCATCGCCGCTGTCCGGAATAAACAAAAAAGGCCTCCCGCAGGGGAGGCCTTCCTTGTTTATTCTGGCGGAGGCGGTGTCTGCTCATCATTAATCTTCGGAAAGCTCCGAATGTCTCCCGATGGCACGGTTCCCTATGAAAACCGCGATTGATTGTAGATGAGGCGTCTCCCGAAGAATCGGGAAATATACTGGAAGCTCACACGCATTTGTGGGTACGTTTGTGGGTAAGAATGACTAGGAACCGCAGGCAGACGTTGACCGTCCTCGGTATCAACGCGAAGAAGACGCCCGGCTATTACGCCGACGGCGGTGGGCTATATCTGCAGGTCGCCCGAGGCGGAAGCAAGTCCTGGATCTTTCGATTCATGCTCCGTGGACGGGCACGAGAAATGGGCCTTGGGTCAGCCATTGACAAGTCGCTTGCACAGGCACGGGAGGATGCACAGCGATGCCGGGAACTGCTACTCGACGGTGTTGACCCCATCTCACATCGGAACGACCAAAGACAGAAAGCAATCGAGGCGGTACGTAAAATCCGTACATTTCGCGACTGCGCCATTGAGTACCATGCGACCCACAGCACCGGATGGCGCAATCCAAAGCATGGAAAACAGTGGATTGATTCCTTGGCAACCTACGCGTTTCCGCTACTCGGTGACAAGGACGTCAACGATGTCGGGAAGCCCGATATCCTGACGGTGCTGGAACCAATCTGGCTCATCCGCCACGAGACCGCTTCCCGGATTCGCCAGCGCATCAAGGCGATCCTCGATTGGGCCTCCGCACGGGATTTCCGAACCACCCAGGATCCTCACCTGTGGGATCAGATCACGCGTTCCCTGCCCCGTACCAAGGATCTGCGAAAACCAAAGCATTATGCGGCATGTCCATATGAACAGGTCGCCAAGGTCTTGCAGGATATCCGGGCGTGTGGGGCATCAGCCTGCATCAAGCAGGCCATGGAGTTCACCATCCTGACCGCGTCCAGGACCGGTATGGTCCGGGGAGCGATCTGGCAGGAATTTGACTTGGAAAAAGGCAGGTGGACAATTCCCGCATCACGCATGAAGGCGAAGGTAGAGCATCGGATTCCCCTGTCGGATCGTGCGCTGGAAATTCTTCATGAGCAGGCACGCAGCCGATCGCAGAAGGATGCTCGACCAACCGACCTTGTATTCCCTACGCAATCTGCAAAAGCACACAGCGACATGGTATTCACCATGCAGCTACGGCGCCTCGGCATGGAGTTCACCATGCATGGGTTTCGTTCTACATATCGAGATTGGGCTGCCGAGCAAACCAGTTTTCCGGCTGAAGTATGCGAGGCGGCGTTGGCGCATTCACTGAAAGATGCGACTGAGGCGGCGTATTTTCGCAGCGATCTTTTTGATAAACGTCGCGAGTTGATGCGTGCTTGGGCTGAATATTGCCAGTTCGCGAAGATGCAGGTCGCATAACCGTCGATGGCAGAATCGAATAAGTAGTCAAAGAGTAGATAACCGAATTCAAGCCACGCCAGGAGAATAATGGAACCCAAGGCATCAAATGCCCAGTAACATTCCCAGAGCCTCGGGCGCCAAGGGCTTCACCAAGTGCGCCGCGAATCCTGCCGCCGCACTGCGCTCCTTGTCGAGTGAGTGAAAGAATAAGTCTAGTATGTGTCCTCAATCCGGTTGTTACGCTCGATACCATATTTGAAGTCCGAATGGACGGTCGACGGCCCACCGGACAGCACGACGTTTACCAACGGCTCGATCGAAGCCCAGCCGTGTTTCCAGCTCTCGGCAGCAGGTCCTCCAAGCGCGATCGGCCCTTGCGCGCCGTCGACCCGCGATGCATAGGCATCGTTATATATCTAGATCGATTCCTCGCCCCACCAGACGACCAGGGGCTCGGTCGAGTTCAGCATCAGGGTGACGATCGCTTTCAGGCTCGCGGGCCAGTCTGGTAGCGCGCCCAGCGGGGTCGATGCTCAATCGCTCCGCGACCAGGACACGCATGCTTTTCGAATTGTTACCGCGGATGGGATCGGCGTTGGCGCCTGGCTGCGTTGCTGGGGGTAATGCTGGCTGTGTGGGCATGGTGGGCGATCTGATTCGGACCTGGCGGATATTGCCGTGTGCCCAAGGATTGTACCGATCATTAAGTTTTTGCGACGAACGCCACCCTTCTTCGCGATGTCGCCAGTGCAACGGACCGGATTCGAACTGGCGGTCCGCACCATTGCTAGCAACGCAAGTCCAGGCCTTCGTCGACCAGCGCCATGCGCTGGCCCAGGCCGCGCGTGACGAGCAACACGTTGATAGCCTGCCATGCCGGGTACGCAGGTCGCTGCAGCACTCCCCCCTTGCGCCCCTGGCCGACTGGCATGTCGTTGAAAAGCCAAAGGTTCGAGACCGGAACGCCAACTCGTGCTACCATTTATTTGACACTTTTTAGAAAAGTGTACTCAATCAAACACCCCCAGCCTGCCCCGGAGGCCAGCATCATGTCAGCGTCACCCCAGCCAGACTTCACATGGACCGACCAGTTCCTGCTTGGTTACGGCCCGATGGACACCACGCACCGCGAATTCGTCGAGTTGGTCATGGCGCTGCTGGCGGCGCCCGATACCGAACTTGCCCCCTGCCTTGAAGCCTTCGCCAGCCACGCCGAACGTCATTTCGACGAGGAACGCGAATGGATGCTTGCCACCGGCTTCCCTGCGGCGCAATGCCACATCGATGAACACGATGCGGTATTGAAATCCGTGGACGAGGTGCGCGCGCTCCTTGCCCAAGGTGACCATGCGGAGACCGGACACGCCCTGGCACGGGAACTGGCGCGCTGGTTTCCCGGCCATGCCGACTACATGGATGCGGCGCTCGGCCAGTGGATGACCAAACGCCGCCTGGGTGGCATACCTGTCGTGCTGAGGCGCGGCGACCCGCAGTTGCGGGTCAGGACAGCAGCGGATTGATGCCTTGCGCCCAAGGCAAGAAACAGGTGCAGGAAGCGACATCATTTGTTGAACAAATTCCCAGTATGTGTACAATTCATAGGCCGGAAAAACAAAGGAGACAGCAATGCACCAGAATGCCCAGACAACACTGCGGGACGGGACCACGATCTCGGACCTGATCAACCATGAGACGCGCGAAGTCAAGGTCCGCGCCTTGTCCGATCCCGAGCTTTATGAACTCGAGATGGAACGGATCTTTGGCAAGACCTGGATCTTCCTGGGGCACGATACCGAAATCCCGAACAAGGGCGACTTCATCACGCGCGACATGGGATCCGACGCAGTCATCGTCGCCCGCGATCGCGATGGCGAGATCCACGTCTCGCTGAATGTCTGTCCGCACCGTGCGATGCGGGTGCAGACGCACGATGCCGGCAATACCAACGTCCACATGTGCATCTACCATGGCTGGGCCTTCAAGCCGAACGGCGACTTCATCGGCGCCCCGGTCGAGAAGGAGTGCATGCACGGCAAGATGACGCCGAAGGAACAGCTCGGCCTGAAGAAGGCGCGTGTCGCGCTGTACGGCGGGTTGATCTTCGCTACCTGGAACATCGACGGCCCCAGTCTGGAAGAATTCTTCGGAGACGCCAAGTACTACTTCGACACGCTGTTCCTGCGGACCAAGGGCGGCCTCGAAGTGCTCGGCCCGCCGCAGCGCTTCCGCATCAATGCCAATTGGAAGACAGCCTGCGAGCAGTCGGCCGCAGACGGCTTCCATACGCTGACCCTGCACCGCTGGCTTGCCGAAGTCGGCCCCTATGCCAAGAAGCCCGATGCCGAAGGCAAGGGCGCCGACCTGTCCCCGGAGATGTACGGAAGCGAGGTGTGGACCGACCATGGCCATGCGTTGCGCTGCATCGAGCTCGACCGCAAGATCGTGCGCCTGACGGGTAAGGACCCAGCCGAACTGACCCCGGCCGAGAAGCTCACCGCGCTGCCGCCGCCGGGCATCACTGCCGAGATGGTGCCGGAGCTGCTGGAACGCTTCGACGACGGCCAGCTCAAGCTGATGTCATGGCGCCCGCCGCAAGTGGGCGGCTTCTTCCCGAACGGCCTGTTCGAATTCATCTACCTGCCGCAGCCGGATGGCACGATCGTCGGTGCCTGCGCCCTGCACGCCTACATCCCCAAGGGGCCGGACAAGCTCGAGTTCATGAACTGGATCTTCGCGGAAAAGGACACGCCGCCCGAACTCAAGGCACGCATGCTGCGCCAGTCCATTCAGATGCTGGGCACGTCGGGCATGGTCGAGATGGAAGACTCGGATACCTGGCCACACCAGACAGAGGTGGCGAAAGGCGCGATGAGCAAGACCGTCACCATGAAGTACCAGGCCAAGTTCGAACAGGGCGCGCCGGAAGGCTGGCCGGGCCCGGGGCACGTGGGGGACGGCTTCACCAAGGACGATACCCAGTGGGCGTGGTGGAGCTACTGGCACGAGTTGATGACGGCCGAAAAATGAACCAGCTGCCAGAATCCCGACATCACCCAATGGAGACACCTATGGAAAAGAATCCGCTCGAGCCGACGCCGCTGCCGCCGTCGCTGCGCGCCAACCGGGTTGCGATCGGCAGCCCGCTGTACAACGACATGGTCGAGTTCCTGTACGACGAAGCAGAACTGTTCGACACGCTGCGCCTGCGCGACTGGATCGAGATGGTCGCCAAGGACATCGAGTACACCGTGCCGCTGCGGCAGACCCGCGCCACCCGCGACCAGGACAAGTCGGTGGTGCGCACCGTCCAGCACATGTACGACGACTACCGCTCGATCATGCTGCGCGTGATGCGCGTGATGGACACCCGCAGTGCCTGGGGCGAGGACCCGCCGTCCCGCACCAAGCACATGGTCTCGAACATCCGTGTCTACCGTACCGGCAAGGAAGACGAGTTCAAGGTGCACAGCTACCTGCTGCTGACCCGCAACCGCTTCGACAACGATAAATTCGACCTGATCCCCTGCGAACGCCACGATGTGATCCGCAAGACCGAATCGGGCTACCAGCTGGCGCGCCGCGAGGTCATCATCGACCAGGCGGTGCTCGGTACGCCGAACCTGGGCATTTTCCTGTAAGCGTCACGGTTCTCCGCCGACCGCCCCCCGCCTGGCCAGGCGGGGGGCGGTTTTTTTATTCCATGATGCCAGTTGAATTGAAAAAGCCGCCACAGGACGTGGCGGTGGCGCCCGCCCCTGCCGTGCCGCCTTCGAAAGGCGTGCGGCAGCGGCGGCAGCGGGCTTACGGTTTGCTGATGTCGAAGACGAGGTTCACCGACGACGGGCCAACAGAGGGATAGGGCACCACGGGCACCTGGTTCACCCCGGCTTTCGACCAGTCGCACACGCCCGCGGGGAAGACCGCTTTCAGGCGCGCCAGCTGCGCGGTATCGAATACCGTCTTGTAGTCACTGGCCGCCACGGGTTTCAGTTCGCACTTCAGCTTGTCCGCGGCGATCGATGCGCCCGACTGCGCGCGCGGATAGGTCCAGGTCGGCCAGATGGCATTGCAGGTCCCTGCCGCACCGGTTGACCCGACAGTCTGCGTCTCGGCGATGAAGGCCGGTGTCGTCGACAGCGTGAAGCAGCCGTCGACTGCGGCGGCAGGCTTGCTGGCGATGACCTTGTCGCGCTGCGGCGCCGTGCCGGCCGCAGCCTTGTAGGCGCTCACCCACTGGATGAACAGCGGCCACGCATCGGCCTGCGCTTTGGCATTGACCGCGGCACGCTCCGTGCGGCCCGGCGTGGCAATGCCGAACAGGTCGGCAAACGACACGCCACCGCGCCACATCACGTGGTTCTTCGTATCGCCATTGGCCTTCAGCAGGCGCTCGCGCATCGCGAAGTGGAACCACTGGTAATGGTAGTAGTTGTCTTCGTCGTAGAAATTCGACAGGTCGAAGATCGGGATCGCGGCCAGGCCGCCGTTGGCGCCGAGCTGCATGCCCGCCTGGTAGGCACGCTTGATGGCGGCTTCCGAGCCGGTGCTGCGCCCCGCGATGTAGTTGCCGTCGCGGTCGTAGCCGCCGATCTTCTCGTTCAGGTCGAGGAACTGGTCGGCCGTCAGCGTGCCATCGTTCAGCTGGGCCAGACCATACTGCACGCCGACATTGTCGAACGGCCGCAGGCCGTAGCCCTGGGCATCCACGCCGTAGACATTGCGGCCAATGTCGAATACCGTCGCCCTGGCGCCAGTGGGGTTGGTGATGGCATCCCAGCGCTGCGATGCCGGAACGGCGGTGTTGAACGCCCCGGCCGCATACGCGCCACCAAACGATCCGGTCGTCGGAATGGTGTCGGTGCGGCCCGATACCGGGTCGGTGCGGCCCGACTGCACGGCCAGGTCATACCAGGCGCGCGCGGACTTGTGGCCGGACACGGCAACCATCTGCTGTTCCGACACGCCGGCGCCGTTATTGGCGGTGAAATAGTGGCTCAGGAGCTTGTCGTCCATCGCCGACATGGCGATCGCCAGCGCATCCGGGAAGGTCGCATCGATGAACACGCCATCGAACAGGCCCGGGAAGGCGTCGGCGATCTGCAGGCTCGTGTACGACCCGCCCGAGGTGCCGACGCTGACCGTGAACGCCGGCACGCCGAAGGTCTTGATGAAGTGCTGCTTGCCCATCAGCGTGGTTTCGCCCGCCAGGTGGGCATTGCAGCTGTTCGTCGGGTGGTTCAGCGTGTTCGTGAACACCGCGTAGCCTTCGCCCAGGCGCTTCATGTTCGTCGCCGTGTACGGGCTCACGCCCATCGCGGCGCCCTGGATGTACCAGCCCGTCGCACAGCCCGTGCCATGCACGGCGATCAGCCCCTTGTTCCATGCGGGTGGCGGCGTCAGCGCGCCCGGCGCCGCATCCTTGACCGGGTTGAACAGGATTGCGTTCTGATAGATGCCGCGGTTCATGGTGCCGGTCTCGATCCGTACCACGAACGGTACGGTCACGCCGGCTGTCGTGGTCGTGGTGGCGACGTCCGCAGGCAACGCCCTGGTATCCGGCAGCACCTTGAGCGCGCTGGCTCCGGCCGGCAGGTACATGTACTGGACCCTGGTCGGCGCCGAGCAGTTGGCGTCGGTCGGCGCACCCAGCCTGGCGCCATCGGGCAGCACGAAATCCTGGGTCTGGCAGTTGAAGGGCTTGAGCGCGGGGCCGGACAGGATCGGGCCGTCGCCGAAGTTGGTGAGCGTGGCGGTCGCCGCAGCGCCGCCCACGTTGGCCGAGATCAAGTTCGCACCGGCCTTGAGGCCCGTGACCAGCCCGATGAAGTGCCCCGCATGCGCCGGGTCCGCGGCGAACGCTGCCGATACGTCGGCATC
>DASVVD010000152.1:0-2512 GCA_036386715.1 Pseudoduganella sp. | reverse complement strand
TTGCAGGCGAGCACCGCTACGCAGGCGACGAGCCGCGCTCGTCGAAACCCCTGCTTCGCCTTTTCATCTCGTCTCACAAAAGGGCTCGCGCAACCTGGATCGCCCGGCCCGCAAGCGCGGCGGCAAGGCGGCACGGCAAGGTATCAGCAGGGAGTTCGATTGCATCCTGGTAGCTCGCGACCGCAGCCGCAACACCTGTGCATTCGTGACGGGCCGTGGGCCAGTCACGGCGGCGCAGTTGATCACGCACCTGCTGCCAGTGCTGGCGCACGACGTGCTGCTGGTCAGCGATGCTGCCAGGGCTTATCAGGCATTTGCAAAAAGCACCGGTATCAGCCACGAGTTTGTGAACGTGCAGGCCGGCATGCGAGCCCGCGGTGCCCTGCACATCCAAGGCGTGAATGGATGGCACAGCCGTTTCAAGAACTGGCTGCGGCGTTTCAATGGCGTGGCCAGCCGCTACCTCCACCATTACACCGGTTGGCAGCAAGTGCTCGATGCAGCTGTATTAACGACACCCAGGCAGTGGCTATGCACGGCGGTTGCCGGGCGATAGCAGCGCTGTCGAGACATCGAGTGCGGGAGAAAGTTCCATGCCAACAGGAATTGCCTAGCTTACGCGAACAGCGCCCAAAAAAATGCCATCTCCAGGGGATGGCATTTTCATTTCCGCCGGCTCAGCGGCGGTAAGGATTTTCCGGACGGTGGTCATAGCGGTTCGGCACGCCGTCGCCATCGCGGTCGCGGTCGTAGCGGTTCGGCACACCGTCGCGGTCCTGGTCGCGGCGCGGACCGTCACCGCGGTAGCCGTGGCCGCCGTGGTCATTATTGTAGTAACGGTCATGGCCCCGGTCGCGGTAGCCGCGGTCGTAATGGTTGGCATCACGGTCGACCCAGTTCGGCCTGCCGTCGCCGTCGCGGTCGCGGTCATAACGGTTCGGTACCCCATCCCGATCCAGGTCGCCACGCGGGCCGTAGGGATTCCAGCGTGCCTGTTCGTAACGCCAGCGGCCGCCATACTCGACCCAGCGCGGCGCCGCATAGGCATAGCCCGGGCGTTCCGCCAGGTATTGCCCGCCGCGCCAGACATGGCGGTGGCCGTTCCAGTCCCAGTAACCGGGCGCCCAGACGTAACCACGGCGCGGCTGCGGCGCCGCCTCCCAGCGCACCGGCGGTGGCGGCGTGCCAATGATGACGTTGACGCCAACCTGCGCCACCGCCTGTGTCGGCACGAAGGCCGCTGAACCGATGGCGATGGCCGCTGCTGCGATGAATGCATTCCTGATCATGGTATCTCTCCGTTATTGACGCCGGGCGTCGGGCGCCCCGTTGAAACCACTATACCGGCCCTGGTTCTGGAAACCAAAAGCCATTTCAGATTCTTACAAATGGTGCAGGTTTGGCGTGCCATGTATCGGCCATGTATCGGCGATGTATCAGCCACGTACCGGCCACCTGCCGGCCATGTTTCAAGGTTGTTTCCATCGCCCTCCGCTAGCGCAGGCATGGCCCGACATCTCGCTGACTTCACGGAGCATCACCGCCGCGCCTGGCGCCGCGAACGCAACTTGCGCGGCCCGCGCGCGGTGCCGTGGGGCATGCTGGCCGCCGTGGGGTTCGTGCTGCTGGGCGGTGCGCTGCTCGCCGTCAATGCGCTGAAACTCGGCAGCACGGCGGCGGCGACCGCGGCAGGGGTGGATGCGCTGCGCGCGGCGGCAGTGCTGCAGCCGGTGCTGCCCGGGGCGCGCTTCGACGTGCCGGAAACGCCGGGGGTGACGATGCTGCCACAGCCCGGCGGTGCAATCGTCGTCGCCAGCGCGCTGCGCGCCGCCGACCCGTTGCGGGTCGACCTGTGCAGCCTGATGGCGGATGCCGCCGGGAGGCTGTTGCCGCTGCGGCTGGGCTACCGCTTTGCCGACGTCGAACGGTGGCAGCGTGCCGCCGGCGAGCAGGGCAAACGGCTGGCCATGCGCAACGTGCTGGTCGTGGCACCGGCATCGCCGCCGACCGCGTCGATGCCGCAACTCAGGCTGACCGGCCGGGCCGGCATGCCGCTGCAGCTGGCGTGGTCGGGCGCCCCGGCGCGCTGGCTCGGCGACGGTGGCGAAGGCATCGTGCGCGGCAGCGCGGGGCAGGTGCTGCTGCGCGATGAAGGCTGGCTGGCATGGCAGGGCGGGGCGCTGCACCTGGCGCGCCGGCCGACTGCCGCCTGCCCGCGTGCCGGCGAACTGGTGGCCCGCATCCACGGCCCGGCCGCCGCGCAAGGGGGCAGGGCGCAAGGTGCCAGGGCACAAGTGACGGCATTCGCGGCGCACGGTGCCAGCGCCTCGGCGTGGCTGGCACCCGGCGCGTATGCCGTGCCGGAAACCTCTGCGCCGGAACTGGAAGACGAGGCCCTGTTCGCGGCGCTGCAGGCGCACGGCCTGGTGCGGCTGGCCGGCAACGGTGCCATCGCGCTCGCGCCGCAGGACCTGCCGGCGTGGCGCGCCGCGCCGGCGGACCAGCGCGCGGT
>DASVVD010000151.1:0-5064 GCA_036386715.1 Pseudoduganella sp. | reverse complement strand
AATTCCTGCGCGCGCACGGCTGCGACGAAATGCAGGGCTACCATTTCAGCCGGCCAGTGCCGGCGGAGGAATTCGAGCGGATGGTGCGCAGCGGACGCAGGCTGGCGCCGGCCCCCGTGCCGGTGCCCGAACCGCTGCGCATGGCGTAGTGAACAATCAGTGAAACAACCAGCACGACCGGAACGGGGATAAAAAAATGAATGCACGAATCAAGAAGGATTTCCTGCTGAAGCCGAAACACGCGCGCAGCAACCGCAGGATGCGCGACATCGTCGACCAGGCGATCACCGCCCTGCCCGAGGTGGGCATCCGCAGGTCGGCCGAGTTCATGGCCTCGATGCACGTACCGATCGAAGTCGCGGTGCGCGCCCTGGTCTACCCGAAACGGCGGCGTGCCGTCACGCCGCCATCGTATGGCCGTGCCGGCGGAAAAGCGGTGAAGTACGCCACCGAGGCATTCGTCGACTGACGCCGCCGCGGGCCATGGCGGCGTGTGCCGCGGCCTACTGCCCCTTGGCCTTTTTCTTGGCCCCGTGCAGCGCCAGCCGCGCGGCCTTGCGGGCTTCGGCCTGCTCGAACCGCGCGACCTGTTCCGGCGTTTCCGGCACCAGCTGCGGCACGGCCACGGGTTTGCGGTCCTGGTCCACCGCCACCATCGTGAAGTAGCAGCTGTTGGCATGCCTTACCAGCCGCTGCTGGATATTTTCCGTCACCACGCGGATGCCCACTTCCATCGACGTGCGGCCGGTGTAGTTCACCGAAGCCAGGAACGTCACCAGCTCGCCCACGTGGATCGGCTGCAGGAACATCACCTGGTCGACCGACAGCGTCACCACATAGCTGCCCGAGTAGCGGCTGGCACACGCATAAGCCACGCTGTCGAGGAATTTCAGGATCGTGCCGCCGTGCACGTTGCCGGAGAAATTGGCCATGTCCGGCGTCATCAGGACAGTCATCGTCAGCTCGTGGGCCGACCAGTGCATTGCGCTTTCCATATTGCCTTTCATCGAGATTCGGTTGCCCGATTGTACCGGCAATATGGCAAGCGATGGCCTGTCAGCGGCGACGCCGCGCGACGGCGCCCAATCCGAGCAAGCCGATCCCCAGCATGGCCCAGGTCGACGGTTCGGGCACGGCACCGACGGTCAGTGTCGTCTGGTCCGTCCAACGATAAACCCGATAGTGACCGCCCCACAAGGTCGATGACACATCGGAATATACGACGCCGCTCGTAAAGTCCAGGGATTGGTATCCCGAGTCGATGTGGTAGCCACTTCCGCCGCTGAAGGACGGCGCGCTGCCAGGCGTATAGGTGAAGCTGCTCAGGCAATCGTATGAGTCCTGATCGCTATAACAGTACGCCCCGGAATACTGGCCGAAATCACCGAACCTTATCCAGCTGACTTCCCCGAGCGAATACGTGCCGTCGCCGTTGATGTCCTCGGCATCCACCCGCAGGATCAGCTGGCGGGTGGCATCGAATGCGTCCCTGCCCTCGTCGTAAAAACCCTGGTACAGGAAGTTAAGGCGTTCGGTGGCGGCCGATGCTGTTCCGCAGGCGGCCAGTGCGGCAATGACGACGATTTTCTTGAACATTTTTTCCCCGTATAAATAAAACGATCAATAATTCAACCTTAATTTTGAATTATAAAAATAATAATATGGGAAATTTCATTGGTCAACGGGATTTAATGGACCGGATTACACGCCAATTACTTCCGATTTAAAAGTCCATGGCACTTTGCATGCCCCGACGGCTCGCCGGCGCCCTGCACTGTGCACGGACACCGCGATAACGTATGCTTGCGCCCAAGCACTAGACAATCGAAAGGGCAAGACATGAAATGGAGGATTATCGCCACCCTGGCCGGGTGCATGCTGGCAGGCTCGGCCCACGCCGCGTTCACGGCCGACCAGGTCCAGTCGTTTACGCTGGCGAACGGCATGAAGTTCATCGTCCTGGAGAGCAGCACGATTCCGAATGCGAACATGTACACGTTCTGGAAGGTCGGCTCGCGCAACGAGGCGCCCGGCACCACCGGCCTGTCGCACTTCTTCGAACACATGATGTTCAACGGCTCGAAGCACTACGGGCCGAAGATGTTCGACCGCACGATGGAAGCGAACGGCGGCAGCAACAATGCCTATACCAGCAGTGATGTGACGGTGTACCAGGACTGGTTCCCGGCCTCCTCCATCGAGACCATTTTCAAGCTCGAAAGCGACCGCATCGCGCACCTGACGATCGACCCGAAGATGGTCGAGAGCGAACGCGGCGTGGTGCTCTCCGAGCGCAGCACCGGCCTGGAAAACTCCAACGTGCGCATGCTGATGGAAGACCTGAACAGCGTGGCCTACGCCGCCCACCCGTATTCATGGCCCGTGATCGGCTTCGAATCGGACATCAAGGCATGGACGCAGCAGGACCTGGTCAACTACTTCCATACCTACTATGCGCCGAACAACGCGGTGTCGGTGATCGTTGGCGATGTCAAGGCCGACCAGGTGAAGGCATTGGCCACGAAATACTTCGGCGCGATTCCGAAACGCGCCGCGCCGCCGGCCGTGAAGACGGTGGAGCCGGAGCAGAAAGGCGAGCGCCGGCTGTTCGTCGCCAAGCCATCGGCAACCTCGGCGAACCTGATGGTGGCGTACAAGGTGCCGCGCGGCGACAGCCCGGACTACTACGCGCTGAACGTGCTGCAAAGCGTGCTCACCGAGGGCAAGACGTCGCGCCTCTACAAGGCGCTGGTCGAGAAGCAGCTGGCCACCTCGGTCGGTGCCGACGCCACCGACGGCTTCGACCCGGGCCTGCTCTACGTGTTCGCGGTGGCCGCGAACGGCGTCGACGGCGCCAGGGTCGAAAAGGCCATGCTTGACGAGATCGACAACGTGGTCAGGAATGGCATCAGCGACCGGGAACTGCAGGCCGTGAAGAACAAGAAGCTCGTCAACCTCTACCGGGCGCAGGAAACCATCAACGGCAAGGCCCAGCAGCTGGGCAACTACGAGACGTTCTTCGGCGACTGGCGCGAACTGTTCGACGCACCCGCCGCCTATGCAAAGCTGACGCCGGCCGACATCCAGGCCGTCGCCAGCCGCTACCTGAAGAAATCGCAGCGCACGGTCGGCATGCTGGCCGCGAAGGAGGAATGATGAAGAAACTGGTATTCACCACTGCCCTGCTCGGCGCTACCGGCGTGGCCGCCGCCGCACCGGTTGCCGCAAAGCCGGCCGCGCAGTCCGCCGTGCAGTCCGCCGTGCAGTCGGCCACGCAGTCGGCCACGCAGTCAGCCAACTTCAGGCTGCCGCGCTTTGAAACCACGAAGCTGCCGAACGGCCTGACGGTGATGCTGATGGAGCGCCACGAGGTGCCGCTGGTTGCCGTGCGCGCCGTGTTCAGGGCCGGCGCCGTCAACGATGGCGCGCAGGCCGGCCTGGCCAACCTAACCGGCGATGCGATCCTGCTCGGCAGCGAAAAGCACGACAAGGCCGCCATCGATGAAGCGTTCGACTTCCGCGGCGCGCAACTGGCCGGCGGCAGCGCCACCGAGCAGACCACGGTGCAGGCCAACTTCGCCAGGAACGACGCGGCCGCACTGCTGCCGCTGTTCGCCGAGATCGTCCAGCAGCCGAGCTTCGAGGGCGCCGAGCTGGACAAGCTGAAGTCGCGCAAGGTCAGCGGCCTGAAGCAGGCCAAGGAAAGCCCGCGCCAGGTCGCCGGCACGTATTTCCGCAGCATGCTGTACGGCGATGCGCCGTATGCCAGCCCGGCCGGCGGCACCGTGGGCAGCCTGGCCGCGCTGAAACGCGGCGACGTGCAGGGCTTCCACGAGCGCTACTTCCGGCCGGACAACGCGGCCGTGATCGTGGTCGGCGATTTCGATCCGGCCGCGATGCGCCAGCAGATCGAAAGCCTGTTCGGCGCATGGAAAGCGCAGGGTCCGGCGCCGCAGCGTGCCGACTACGGCAAGCCGCTGGCGGGCAAGCCGCGCGTGTGGCTCGTCAACAAGCCCGATGCGATCGAAACCACCTTCGTCATCGGCGGCCCCGGGATTGCCCGCAGCGATGCCGGCTACGTACCGCTGCAGGTGCTCAACACCGTGCTCGGCGGGCGCTTCACCTCGTGGCTGAACGACGAGCTGCGCGTCAATTCCGGCCTCACCTATGGCGCCAACAGCGCCTTCACGCCACTGGCGCAGTCGGGCACGTTCGCGATGTCGAGTTTTACCGCGTCGGCCAAGACCGAGGCGGCGCTCGACCTGGCGCTGAAGACGTATCAGCGGCTGTGGAGCCAGGGCATCGACAAGGCCACGCTGGATTCGGCGAAGGCCTATGTGAAAGGCCAGTTCCCGCCGCGCTTCGAGACGAGCGAACAGCTTGCCGCCCTGCTGGGCGACATGTATGCGCTGGACGTGGACCGTGCGCAGATCGACAATTTCATGCGCGACATCGACGGCCTGGACCCGGCGAAGGCGAAAGCGCTGGTCGACCAGTACTTCCCCCGCAACAACCTGCAGATGGTACTGGTCGGCAAGGCCGACGACATCCGCAAGGTGGCCGGGAAATATGGCGAGGTGACGGAGCTGGACATCAGCGCCGACGGCTTCAGGCCCGCCGTGAAATAGTTGGCTGAAATCGCGGTCCGGCGATCCGGCGATCCGGTCAGACCGGATCGCCGGACCGCCGGATTTCAGGAAACTTTACAGGCCTTGCGCTTCGATATCGGCCAGCGTCTCGCGGCCCTTGTCGGTGACGACAAAGCCGGTGTCGGTGGTGGCGATGTGGGATTTCTTGCCGAGGAAGGCAATCACTTCGTCATCCAGCTTGGCAGCGGGATCGGCCGCCAGCGCGCGCAGGCCGAGGATGCAGCGGCGCAGGAACAGCCTCTCCTTGCCCTTGTCGGTCAATGACAGGTGGCCGTTGCGGGCGAACGACAACATCTTCAGGCCGGACAGCCGCTTCGTATTGCGGGCCACGCAGGCGGAAGGCCTGCCCTGGATGCCGCGGCGTACTTCGTCCAGCGCGTTGTATTCGTCGGTGGTGAGTTTTTCGTCTTTCATT
>DASVVD010000150.1:0-14252 GCA_036386715.1 Pseudoduganella sp. | reverse complement strand
CGCGCTGCTGCGGCTGGCCGAGATCGACAGCGGTAGCCGCCGCAACGGTTTCGTGCAGGTCGACGTGGCGAAGCTGGCGGCCGAGGTGGCCGAATTCTATGCGCCGGTGGCGGAACTGAGGAACATCACGCTGAGCTTTGCGCCACGCGCCGCGCTGTGCGCCATCGGCGACCCGGTGCTGCTGGCGCAGGCGCTGGGCAACCTGGTGGAGAACGCGCTGAAGTTCGCGCCCGAGGGCGGCGTGATCGCCATCTCGGCGCACAATCCCCAGCGCGGCACGGTGGAAATCGTGGTCGCCGACAACGGCCCCGGCATCGCCGAGGACGAGCGGCCGCGCGTCGTGGAACGCTTTTACCGCGGCGATGTCAGCCGTGGCACACCCGGTGTCGGGCTCGGGCTGAGCGTGGTGTCGGCGGTGGCACGGCTGCATGGCGGCGCCCTGCTGCTGTCCGACAACCGGCCGGGCTTGCGGGCCACGCTGCAGGTCGCCGTCAGCCCGGCCGGCGGCACGCAGGGTTAAGCACGCGGGGTTGAGCACGCAGGACTAGCCGGCAGCAACGCGGTTGCGCCCGGCTTGCTTGGCCCGGTACAGCGCACCGTCCGCGGCTTCGATGAGCGAGCGGGCTTCGTCCGCGCTGCCGGGACTGGCGCAAGCCACCCCGGCGCTGATCGTGACGATCCGGGCGCCGTTGCCTTCGTGTGGCATGAACAGCGCGGCGACCGCGGCGCGCGCCGCTTCGGCCACCCGCAGCGCGCCGTCGCGATCGGTGCCGGGCAGCAGGATCGCGAATTCCTCGCCGCCGAAACGCACGGCCATGTCGGCCGGACGATGGACCGCCGTGCGCAGCGCGGCGGCCACCTTGCGCAGGCAATCGTCGCCGGCGGCATGGCCGTACGTATCGTTGTAGCGCTTGAAGAAATCGACATCGATCATGGCCAGCGACACGCACGTGCCTTCGCGCGCCGCACGCGCCGTTTCGGCGGCCAGGCATTCGTCGAAATGGCGGCGGTTGTGCAGCCCGGTCAGCGCATCGGTGCGCGCCAGCCGGTCCAGCTTGGCGTTTTTCGCCTGCAGGTCCGCCTGCGCAAGCTGCAGCTGGTGCTGCAGGCGCTGCCTGAGACGGATATGCGACACCAGCCAGCCGCCCAGCCCGTACATGGTTGCCAGCATGATGCCGATGGCGGCGCATTCCTGCCGTGTCACGGCCCACCAGTCGGCCAGGATTTCTTCCTTTGCCAGCGCCGTCACCACCACCAGCGGGTAGTCCTCCACGCGCCGATAGCTCATCAGCCGCTCGGTCCGGTCGATACTGGCCGTCAGCATGGCCGTGCCGTGCCGGCCGCCGCGCTGCATGAAGTCGGCCAGCGGCGTGCCGGCCAATGAACTGCCGGTGTTGCGCTTGCCTGAACCACGCGCCGTGATCACCGTGCCATCGGCCAGCGCGACGAGCACGGCGCCATGTTCGCCGACAGCGAAGCGGTTGTAGTAGCGCTCGAAATATTTCACCGGGATCGTCGCCAGCACGATGCCGGCAAAATTGCCATGCCTGTCATTCCAGCGGCGCGACAGGGTGACGATCCACTCGCCGCTGGTCCGGCTGACGATCGGCGGCCCGATCCGCACCTCGCGATCGGCATGCATGCGGTGATATTGAAAATAGGCGCGATCGATATTGGTGACATGTGTCGCCGGATGGGCGTCGGTGGACACCAGCAGCCTGCCTTGCGCGTCGTGCACGAACAAACCCTGCAGCGCCGAATTCTTCTTGCCCAGCCGTGTCTTCAAATAGTACTGCAGCCGCACCCGCCCGGCGTCGTCGATGCCGTCCGTTTCCAGGCGCTCGACGATACCGTCGATCAGCCAGGCGACCGTGTTCATCGCGCCTTCGGCATGCTCTTCGGCGGCCTGCGCCACGTTTTCCACCGCAACGGCGTTCTGCGCAAGCAGGCTGCGGTAGGCCGTGTGGCGACTCCATGCCTCGAGGACGACCAGGAAGAAGGTCAGTGCGACCAGGATCCATACGATTGCCCGTGCGGCAGAAAATCGGGGTGCGCCGGTACCGTCTGCGGCGGCCGCACGACGGGAAAGCAGGCTGCGGGAAAAATGACTGGAGGAGGACACGGCGGGCCGAAAAAATGCTGCGGAGTATTTCGGCGTTTTTTCGGCCGTCGAGCCAGCAGCATATCACGATGCCATTGAGCACCAAGCTGGAACGCAAGTATTGTATCCAAGTAGCAACGACGATGGCAGCTTGTACCGCTGCGGTGCGGACGTTTTCACCGCTCGGTGGGGGAATCGAGGCGCCCCACTACCGGCGCGCAAGCCGGCGCCACCTTGCCTGGATTGCTCGACGGTTGCTACAAAATAGCGACCCTCACTTACAAACCGAGACAGTTGCAACCAGCAAGCAAGCTCATACTTCGAAGCGATGCAGCGTGCGGAGCATGGCGTTCACCCATGACGCCAGCCCCGGTTCAGGTGCATCGGCGCCACGCAGCGGCCATTCCTGCGGGACGCCTGCCATGGAATCGGCGAATGACGTCGATCGCCCGCGGCACCCTCGACAACGACCACCAGGAGACCTCCATGGCACGCCACGGCAGCACCAATACCAGCGACTTCATCCCGCCCCGCTCGCGCTACCACGACAGCGGCAAGTTCGGCCGCATGTTCGGCTCCCTTCCCCCTTTCGCTTCCGACAATCCCGCGGTACGCGAAATGCTGCTCCGCCTTGGCAAGCCAGGTGGCATCATGGACGCGGCCGATCCACCGGCCGCCAGCCCCGTGGAACTGATCACGGACCTGAACTTCGGCGTGAACAACCGCGACAACCCGCGCATGACGGCCGGCATGACCTTCCTCGGCCAGTTCCTCGACCATGACATGACGTTCGATCCCACGTCGAGCCTGGAACGGCAGGCCGATCCCGAGCAGATCTCGAACTTCCGCACGCCGACGCTCTCGCTCGACAGCCTGTATGGCGCCGGGCCGGATGCCAATCCGCACCTGTACCAGCGCGAGAATCCGGCAAAATTCCTGATCGAGAACGGCGGGATGAAGGATGACCTGCCGCGCAACTCGCAGAACTGCGCGTTGATCGGCGATCCGCGCAACGACGAGAACCTGATCGTGTCGCAGCTGCACCTGGCTTTCCTGAAGTTCCACAATGCCGTGGTCGACCAGCTCGCGCCGCTGGGGCTGCGCGGTGCGGAACTGTTCTGCGAGGCGCAGCGCCAGGTGCGCTGGCACTACCAGTGGATCATCCTGCACGAGTTCCTGCCGCTGACCTGCGGCGCCGACCTGGTAACGAATGTCCTCGACGAGGGCTGCAAGTTCTACAGGTGGAACAACGAGCCCTACATCCCCGTCGAGTTTTCCGTCGCGGCATACCGCTTCGGCCACAGCCAGGTGCGCCCTTCGTACCGGGCCAACTTCACGGGGCTGGACGGCAAGCCGTTCTTCGCGATGATCTTCGGCGGCCAGGGCGCGGGCGTGGCCGATCCGGACGACCTGCGCGGCGGCTGCCGCGCAGGTCGCCGCTACATCGGCTGGCCCACGTTCTTCGATTTCGGCGACGGCTCGGCGCGCCACAGCAAGCAGATCGACACGAAGATGTCGTCCGCCCTGTTCGCCCTGCCCGGTTCCGTCGTCGCCAACCCGGCAGCCGGCAATCCCGCCTCGCTGGCCCAGCGCAACCTGCTGCGCCACCTCACCTTCGCGCTACCCTCGGGCCAGCGCGTGGCCCAGGCGATGAAGATCGCGCCACTGACACCGGAGGAACTGCCGGAACTGCAGGAACTCAACCTGCAGCATGCCACGCCGCTGTGGTACTACATCCTGAAGGAAGCCGAAATCAGGGCCGCGGGCCAGCACCTGGGGCCGATGGGCGGCCGGATCGTCGCCGAGGTATTCATCGGCCTGCTGCAGGGCGACAAGCAATCCTACCTGTACCAGGACCCGGACTGGCACCCCACCTTGCCCACGCGCGTGCCGGCCCACCGGGGCAACCAATTCGCGATGGTCGACCTGCTCACGCTCGCCGACCCGGATGTGAGTGACGTGCGGCGCAACTGACCGGCCGGCAAACGGTATCGGCCTGGCGTGCTACGCGCCCAGCCAGCGCAGTACCAGCGGGATCAGGCTGGGCGCCAGCAATGCCGTGAGTACGCCATTCAGGCCCATGCCCAGGCCGGCGAACGCGCCCATTTCGGCGCTGACCTGGAAGGCCCGCGCGGTGCCGATGCCGTGCGAGGCGACGCCCAGCGCGAAACCGCGTACTTCGTGCGAAGCGATCTTCAGCCAGCCGAACAGGAAGCGTGCCGTGACCGCGCCGAAGATGCCGGTGCCGATCACCAGCACCGCGGTCAGCGAAGGCAGGCCGCCCAGCCGTTCCGAGACCGCCATGGCGATCGGCGTGGTGGCCGACTTCGGGCCGGCCGACAGGGCCAGTTGCGCCGTGCCGCCCAGGGCCACGGTAATGCCGACCGCCGAAGCGATGGCCGTGACGGAGCCGCACACGAGCGCCAGGGTCAGCGGCACGAACGCCCGGCGCAGCCGCGGCAGCTGGCGCACCAGCGGCACGGCCAGCGCCACCGTGGCGGGGCCGAGCAGGAAGTGCACGAACTGGGCACCGGCGAAATAGCGTTCATACGACATGCCGGAGGCCCACAACACGGCGCACACCAGGGCGATCGCGATCGCCACCGGATTGGCCAGCGGCGAGAATTTGCAGCGTGCATAAATGGCCTGCGCGATGACGTAGGCGCACAGGGTCACGGTCAGCCCCAGCAGCGGAGAGGCCGACAGGTAGACCCAGAACGAACGGATTTCGGCCAGCTCAAACATCCTTGCCCCTCGGATCGCCATCTTCCGGATCGTTCTCCCCCGAACTGGCGGCGCGCAGCACCAGCGCCGTGACGGCCAGCGTCAGCAGCGTGCTGCCCATCATCCCGGCCAGCAGCGCCAGCCAGTGCCCGCTGCCGCTCGACGCGGCGGCAACGATGCCGACGCCGGCCGGCACGAACAGCAGCGACAGGTGGCGCAGCAGTTCGTTGGCATCGGCTTCGATCTTCTTCTGCAGTGCCGGCGCCGCGAGCAGCGCGGCAAACAGCAGCAGCATGCCGGCGACCGGGCCGGGAATCGGCAGTTTCAATATATGGACGATGCCTTCGCCCACGCACTGGAACAGCAGCAAAATGGTAAAACTGGCGAGCATCGCGCCTCCCTGCGGCAAAGCCGTCAGGGTAACAGCAAGGCGCTGTTCCAGCCAGGTGCGCACCGGGCCGTGCGATCGTGGATGGACGAAACTACTCCGCGAACGCCTCCACCACCAGCGTGCGCAGCCAGCGGTTGCCTTCATCCTGGTTGTAGCGCCGGTGCCAGAACACATTGGTCTGCAGTGCCGCCAGGCGCAGCGGCGATTTCACGTACACCAGGCCGAACGGCGCGGCGGCCCGTTCGGCCAGCTTCTGCGGCACCGTCACCACCAGGTCGGTTGTGCTGACGACATAGGGCGCGGCCGAGAAATGCGGCACCGAGAAGCTGGCGGCGGCGAGGATGCCGGCCTTTTGCAGCGCGGTATTGATGCGGTCGTACGGGCTTTCCAGCGCCGCCACCACCAGGTGCCGGGCCTCGACAAAGCGCTTCAGCGTCAGCGGCCCGGTGGCCAGCGGGTGGCCGGCGCGGAACAGGCTCACGTATTCCTGGCGGAACAGCCGGCGCTGGTACAGCGCGCCGGGGGCATCGTCGAACGCACCGATGGCCAGGTCGATCCGGCCGGCTTCCATCTCGGCCCGCAGCTCACCCATCGTGGCCCGTACCGAGGCGACCTGCACGCCGGGTGCCGCGGCGCCGCACAGCTCGACCAGGCGCGGCATGAAGTGCACTTCGCCCACGTCGGTCATGGCGATGCTGAAGCGGCGATGGCTTTCCGCCGGTGCAAACGGCCGCGGCGGCGTCAATGCCTGTTCCAGGTGCGCCAGCGCCGCCGCCACCGGTTCGGCCATGCGCTGGGCATACGGGGTGGGCTGCATGCCGGCCGCGGTGCGCACGAACAGCTCGTCGCCGCAGGCACGGCGCAGGCGCGCCAGCGCATTGCTGACCGACGATTGCGTCAGCCGCAGCCGGCGCGCGGCGGCGGAGATCTGCCGTTCGCGGAACACTTCCTGGAAGACGACCAGCAGGTTCAGGTCCAGTTCGCGCAGTTCCATCTCAACCTCTATTGATGCCGTAAATAGTCCACATTTTCTCATTCATGTTGCAAATGGTCTACATTGCTGGCCAAGCACTGCGAACGTGCGTCGAAATCCAGGAGACAACGTGAACACAACCGACCTGCACCCGGGTTACCTGTCCGGCTTCGGCAACGAATTTGCCACCGAGGCCCTGCCCGGCGCCTTGCCACCGCACCGCAACTCTCCCCAGCGCGCCGCCTACGGCCTGTATGCCGAGCAGTTGTCGGGCACCGCCTTCACGGCCCCGCGGGCACACAACCGCCGCAGCTGGCTGTACCGGATCCGGCCGGCCGCCGTGCACCAGCCGTTCACCCGCCTGGACAATGGCCGCATCGTCAGCCGCTTCGACGACGTGGCCGTGCCACCGAACCAGCTGCGCTGGGACCCGCTGCCGCTGCCCGATGCCCCCACCGATTTCATCGATGGCTGGGTGACGATGGCCGGCAACGCCGGCGTGGCGATCCACCTGTATGCGGCCAACCAGCCGATGACGGACCGCTTCTTCTACGATGCGGACGGCGAACTGCTGATCGTGCCGCAGCAGGGCCGGCTGCACATCGCCACCGAGTTCGGCGTCATCGACGTGGAACCACAGGAAATCGCCGTGATCCCGCGCGGCGTGCGCTTCCAGGTCACGCTGCCCGACGGCGCGGCGCGCGGCTATATCGCCGAGAACTTCGGCGCCCTGCTGCAGCTGCCGGACCTGGGCGTGATCGGCTCGAACGGCCTGGCCAACCCGCGCGACTTCCTGACGCCGCAAGCCGCCTACCAGGACCGCGAGGGCGATTTCACACTGGTGGCCAAGTTCGCCGGCAACCTGTGGCGCGCGCCGATCGGCCATTGCCCGCTCGATGTCGTTGCCTGGCACGGCAACTATGCGCCCTATAAATACGACCTGCGCCACTTCAACACGATCGGCTCGATCAGCTACGACCACCCGGACCCGTCGATCTTCCTGGTGCTGCAGTCGCCCAGCGACACGCCCGGCGTGGACACGCTGGACTTCGTGATCTTCCCGCCGCGCTGGCTGGCAGCCGAAAATACGTTCCGCCCGCCCTGGTTCCACCGCAACGTGGCCAGCGAGTTCATGGGGCTGATCGCCGGCGAGTACGACGCCAAGGCCGAAGGCTTCCGGCCGGGCGGCGCCAGCCTGCACAACTGCATGAGCGGGCACGGGCCGGATGCCGCCACGTTCGAGAAGGCCAGCGCCGCCGATACGACGACGCCGCGCAAGGTCGACGCCACGATGGCCTTCATGTTCGAGACGCGCGACGTGATCCGCCCGACCGCGCAGGCGCTGGCATCGCCGCGGCTGCAGCCGGACTATCACGCATGCTGGGCCGGCATCCGCAAACATTTCAACGCATCGAAGGCATAAGGAACACACCATGCAAGCCAACGAAACCCACGATCCGGCATTGACCAGCTGGGTCGCCTCGGCCAACAGCCCGGACAGCGACTTTCCCATCCAGAACCTGCCGTTCGCGATATTCCGGCGCGCCGGCAGCGGCGAAGCCTTCCGCGGCGGCGTGGCGATCGGCGACCAGGTGCTCGACCTGGCCGCCCTTGGCGCGCCGGGTGGCGCGGCCGGCGCCTTCAGCGATGCGGCGCGCGCCGCGCTGGCCCTGGCCGGCCGCGATTCCCTGAATGAGCTGATGGCCGCCGGCCCGGCCGCGTGGTCGGCATTGCGGCTGGCACTGTCGCGCCTGCTGCGCAGCGGCGCGGCCGAACTGCCGCAGGCGCTGGTGCCGCAAGCGGCCGCCGAATTCACGCTGCCGGCCCGCATCGGCGACTACACCGATTTCTACACGTCGATCCACCACGCCACCAGTGTCGGCCGCCTGTTCCGGCCGGACGAACCGCTGCTGCCCAACTACAAGTGGGTGCCGATCGGCTATCACGGCCGCGCCTCGAGCATCGGCGTGTCGGGCCAGGCGTTCCCGCGCCCGAAGGGGCAGACACGCCCGGCCAATGGCGGCGCCGAACCGCATTTCGGCCCTGCCCGCCGCCTCGACTACGAGCTTGAAGTGGGCATCTTCATCGGCATGGGCAATGCCGATGGGGAGCCGATCCCCGCCGCTGCGGCGGAGGCGCACGTGTTCGGCCTGTGCCTGCTGAACGACTGGTCGGCGCGCGACCTGCAGGCCTGGGAATACCAGCCGCTCGGCCCGTTCCTGGCCAAGAACTTCGCGACCACGATCTCGCCGTGGATCGTGACGACCGAAGCGCTGGCGCCCTACCGGGCGGCCTGGCGGCGCGACGCCGCCGACCCGCAGCCGCTGCCTTACCTCGACTACCCCAGGCTGCGCGACAGCGGCGCGTTCGACATCGAGCTCGAAGTGCTGCTGCAGACGGCCGCGATGCGCGAACGGGGCGAACCGGCGGCAACGCTCTCGCGCTCCAACTTCCGCGATGCGTACTGGAGCGTGGCGCAGATGGTGGCGCACCATACGGTGAACGGTTGCGGCCTGCGGCCGGGCGACCTGCTCGGTTCCGGCACGCAGTCCGGTCCCGAGCCTGAAAGCGCGGGCTCGCTGCTCGAACTGTCCGCCGGCGGCAAGGCGTCGATCACGCTGCCCAACGGCGAACAGCGCACCTTCCTCGAAGATGGCGACACGGTGGTGCTGCGCGGCCGCGCCGTGCGCCCGGGCCTGCCACGCATCGGCTTCGGCGAGGCGGCCGGCACGGTGCTGCCGGCACGCTGAGCCCAAGCCGGGCAAGGCGCGCGGCGACATGACGCCGCGTGCCTGCAAGCCTGCTACACTGGCTCGATGGCAGGCATGACAGCGCGCGATCTTTCGCGGCCTTTCGGTGGAGGGCATGAGCGTGAACGTCCAGCAACGCAACAATGTGAACGCCTGGGGCGGCGGCCCGGCAACGCTGCTGTTCGCGCACGGCTTCGGCTGCGACCAGGGCATGTGGCGCTTCCTGCTGCCGGCCTTCGAAGGCCGCTACCGACTCGTCGCGTTCGACGCGGTGGGCAGCGGCCATTCGGACTGGTCCGCCTACGACCGCGACAAGTACGGCACGCTGCACGGCTATGCGCAGGACGTGCTGGAAATTGCCGATGAGTTTGCCAGCGGGCCGGTCGTGTTCGTGGGCCATTCGGTGGCGGCCATGGTCGGGCTGCTGGCCACGATCCGCCAGCCCGGGCGCTTCGTTGCGCAAATCATGGTCAGCCCGTCGCCGTGCTACCTGAACGACGGCGCCTACCGCGGCGGCTTTTCGCTGGCGGACATCGGGGAGCTGCTGGCAACGCTGCAGGACAATTTCACGGCCTGGTCGCGCGCGATGGCGCCGGCCATCATGGGCGCTCCCGGGCAGCCCGAACTCGGGCGGGAACTGGCCGACAGCTTCTGCCGCAACGATCCCGCGATCGCCGCCCATTTCGCCCGCGTGACCTTCCTTTCCGACCACCGCGCCGACGTGCCCCGGTCGACCGCGCCGGCACTGATCCTGCAGTGCACCGAGGACATGATCGCGCCGCGCGCGGCGGGCGACTTCCTGCAGCGCACCTTGCCCGACAGCGAACTGCGCCTGATCGACAATATCGGCCATTGCCCGCACATGAGCGCGCCGGGCGCCAGCGCGGCGGCAATGCGGCCGTTTCTTGCGCGCCTGACGGGCTGATACCATGGCCGACCAGCTCCTGTCCCCGCCCTGGCTCGATCCTGGCGACCTGTTCGAACACGCGGCCTGCGGGCTGCTGCTGACCGATGCCGGCGGCGCCATCCTGCGGGCCAACCGCACCTGCGTGGCCTGGCTGGGTTATCCGCGACACGAACTGACCGATGGCATGCGGCTGCAGGACCTGCTCAGCATCGGCGGCCGCGTGTTCTACCAGACCCATTGCGAGCCGCTGCTGCAGCTGCGCTCCACGGTCGCCGAAGTGCAGGTCGACCTGGTACGGCGCGACGGCGTGCGGGTGCCGGCCCTGCTCAATATCGACCGGCACCTGGCCGACGCCGGCGCGCTCGATCACGTGGCGATCTTCGTTGCCAGCGACCGCCGCGCCTGTGAGCGCGAACTGCAGCGGGCACGCAGCGCCACCGACGCAGCGCTGACGGCCCGGCTCGAGGCGGAACAGCAGTTGCGCAAGGTACAGCGGGAGCTCGATAGCGTGCTGCGCCGCAGGGAAGAGTAGGCACCGCGCCGACCCCGCCCCCCTGCCCGTCCTAGCCCAGCAACTTGTCCAGCGTGATGGGCAACTCGCGCACGCGGATGCCGCAGGCGTTATGGATGGCATTGGCCACCGCGGCGGCGGTGCCGGTGATGCCGATCTCGCCGATGCCGCGCGCCCCCGCCGGCGCGTGCGGGTCGGGAATATCGGTCCAGATCACGTCGATCGGCGGCACGTCGAGATGGGCCGGCACGTGGTAATCCGACAGGCTCGGGTTCATCACCCGGCCGTTGCGCTCGTCGAACCGGGTTTCCTCCATCAGCGCCATGCCCAGCCCCATGATCATGCCGCCGCGGAACTGGCTGGTGGCCGTCCTGGCGTTCAGGATGCGGCCGCAGTCGAACGATCCGAGCAGGCGCGTCACGCGCGGTTCGCCGGTCACCACGTTGACGCGCGCTTCGCAGAAAATCGCGCCGGTCGAATGCATCGACCAGTGCTGGGTTTCCAGCGGCGGCGGGGCCTGCCCTTCCACCTGCAGTGTTTCGCGCCCGGCGCGGGCCAGCAGCTCTGCATAGCTGGCGAAGCGCGCCGGCTCGCCCGCCTTGCAAAGCCCAGGCTCGTTGCCCGCATCGTGGCCACGCACTTCGTCGAAATGCAGGCCGGCCAGTGCCGTGCCGTGGCCGCCGAGCCGCAGCAGGTCGGTAAACAGAGCGCGCAGCGCGACGACGACGGCGCGGCCGATCGACGCGGTCTGCTGCGAGCCGCCGGCCAGCACCATGCCGGGCAACGCCGAATCGCCGTACACCACCGTCACGTTTGCCAACGGCACGCCGAGGCGGGCGGCAACCACCTGCGCCTGCACGGTCGCCGTGCCCATGCCCATTTCATGAGCCGCCACTTCCACGCGCACGCTGACGTTCCCTGTTGTGTCGCGCGCCAGGGTGATGCGCGCCGCGCCGCCCGGCATGCGGTAGTAGGGATAGGTGGCGGTCGCACAGCCCATGCCGACCAGCCACTCTCCCTCGCGCCGCATGCGCGGCTTGCTGTGGCGCGCCTCCCAGCCGAAGCGCGCGGCGCCCATCCGGTAGGCCTGCAGCAGGTGGCGCGACGAGAACGGCGTGTCCTTGGTCGGGTCCCGGCCCGGTTCGTTGCGCCGCCGCAGTTCGATGGGATCGATCTGCAGTTGTCCCGCCAGTTCGTCGATGGCGCTTTCCAGCGCGAAGGAACCGACCGATTCGCCCGGCGCGCGCATGAACGTGTTGGCCAGCATGTCCATCTTCGCGGCCTGCACGTCGAGCTTGAAACTGCCGGCGGCATACAGCGAACGGGCAGGCATGATGAACGGTTCGGGCATGTTGTTATTGGCCGTCATCACGACCATGCCGGTATGGATCAGCGCCGTGAGGCGGCCTTCGTCGTCGGCGCCAAGCGCCACGCGCTGCTCGGTCAACGTGCGGCCGCCGACCATCCGGTACACCCCCTCGCGGGGCAGCACGATGCGCACCGGCCGGCCCGCCAGTTTCGCCGCGGCGGCGGCCAGCACCTGGTGCTGCCACAGCGCCTTGCCGCCGAAGCCGCCCCCCGACGAACGGCGACGTGACGTGCACCTGGCTTTGCCGGATGCCGAACACCTGGCCGAGCGACCATGCCGTGTGCGCCACCGCCTGCGTGGCGTCGTGGACGCGCAGTTCGTCGCCATGCCAGGCCACCGTGGCCGCATGCAGCTCGATCGCGTTGTGGTTCAGGCGCGGCGTGCGGTACTGCGCATCGACCCGGTGCGGCGATGCCGCCAGCGCCGCTTCGGCATCGCCGATCGCCACGTTCAGGGGCTCGCCCTGGAACAGGGTATCTTCAGTGCCGCGCGCCTTCGCCGCCGCGAGCGAGGTCACGGCTTCTTCGGCATGGTAGGTCACCCGCACCAGCGACTTCGCATGGTCGGCCTGCTCCTGCGTTTCGGCCAGCACCACGGCTACGGGCTGGCCGTTCCAGTGCACCCGGTCGTCCTGGAACACGGGCAGGTTGTCGCCGCCGGCCGCCTTGGGCTGGCTGAGGAACATCGGCACCGGCTGCAACGGCGGCGCATTCCTGTGCGTCATCACCAGCACCACGCCGGGCGCCGCCTGCGCCGCCGCGGTATCGAGTGTGGCGATGCGTCCTTTCGCGATCGTGCTGTGGACCAGCGCCGCGTAGGTCATCGCGTCGAGCGCGAATTCGGCCGCGAACGGCGCGGCGCCGCGCACTTTCACGGCGCCATCGACGCGCGGCACCGGTGCGCCGATCAGCGCATGCGGTTCATCGACCAGCGGATCGGGCATGCCGCCGGGAATCAGGGCATCCGGCGCATTTTCGACCGCCTTCTGCAATACCGCCTGGGCGGCCTTCTGGAGAATCTTCATGGCCAGCTCCTCATGATTTCTGGTCGACCAGGCTGCCCAGCACGGCCACGATGGCGCGCCGTGCCAGCTCGGCCTTGAAGGCGTTGTCGCGCAGCGGGCGCGCGTCGGCCAGCTCCGCCGCGGCCGCTGCAGTAAACAGCACCTCGCTGGCGGGCCGGCCTTTCAGCAGGCGCTCGGCGTTGAACGCGCGCCATGGCTTGTGGGCCACGCCGCCCAGCGCCAGCCGCACGTCGCGCACGATGCCGTCCTGCACGTCGAGCGCGGCGGCCACCGACACCAGCGCGAACGCATAGCTGGCGCGGTCGCGCACCTTGCGGTACGCCGACCGGGCCGCGAACGGCAAGGCGGGCACTTCGACCGCGGTGATCAGCTCACCGGGCAGCAGCACGGTCTCGCGTTCGGGGTGGTCTCCGGGCAGCAGGTGGAAATCCGTCAGCGCCACCGTGCGGCCGCCGTCCGTGCCCTGCAGGTGGACGATGGCGCCGAGCGCGGCCAGCGCCACGCACATGTCGGAAGGGTGGGTGGCCACGCAGTGCGCCGAAGCGCCCAGGATCGCATGCATGCGGTTGAAGCCGTCGATGGCGTCGCAGCCCTGCCCCGGCACGCGCTTGTTGCAACGCGCGCCGTCGTGGTCGTAGAAGTAGGTGCAGCGCGTGCGCTGCAGGATATTGCCGCCTACCGTGGCCATGTTGCGGATCTGCGCCGAGGCACCGGCGGTGATCGCCCGGGCCAGCATCGGCAGGCGCGTGCGCACGGCGCGGTGCCCGGCCACTGCCGTGTTGGTGGCGGCGGCGCCGATCAGCAGGCTGCCGTCGGGCCGTTCCTCGATCGCATCCGGCAGGCCGGTCACGTCGACCAGCATGGCGGGGTGTTCGACCGTCGCGCGCATCAGGTCGACCAGGTTGGTGCCGCCGGCGAGGTATTTCGCGCCCGGCACATGGCCCCGGCGCACCGCATCGGCCGCGTCCGCGGCGCGGGCGAACGTGAACGGCGTCATGCGACCTCCGATGCCTGGTGGCCGGCGATGGCCTCGACGATGCCGTTGTAGGCGCCGCAGCGGCACAGGTTGCCGCTCATCCGTTCGCGCACTTCGTCATGGCTCGCCACCACCACCTCGGCCGCCAGGTCCGCCGTCACGTAACTGGGCACGCCGCGCCGCAGTTCGGCCGCCATGCCAAGCGCCGAACAGAGCTGGCCGGGCGTGCAGTAGCCGCACTGGAAACCGTCATGGTCGATGAAGGCCTGCTGCAGCGGGTGCAGCGTGCCTTCGGCCGCCAGCCCCTCCACCGTGGTGACCGCGCGTCCGGCGTACTGCACCGCCAGCGCCAGGCAGGAGAGGATGCGCCGGTCGCCGTCGACGAGCACCGTGCAGGCACCGCAGGCGCCCTGGTCGCAGCCTTTCTTGGTGCCGGCAAGGTGCAGGTGCTCGCGCAGCAGGTCGAGCAGCGATACGCGCGGGTCGTCGGGCAACGGCGTCTCGGTGCCGTTGATGGTGATGGTAC
>DASVVD010000149.1:0-5443 GCA_036386715.1 Pseudoduganella sp. | reverse complement strand
ATCGGCATGGTGATGGCGGGAATCAGCGTGGCCACGGCGCGGCGCAGGAACAGGAAGATCACCAGCACCACCAGCACGATCGTCAGCGCCAGCGTGAGGTTCACATCGTGGATCGCTTCGCGGATCGACACCGAGCGGTCGTTGACGAGGCTGATGTTGATCGATTCCGGCAACTGCGAGCGGAAGCGCGGCAGCAGTTCCTTCACGCCGTCGACCACCTGCACCGTGTTGGCATCGGGCTGGCGCTGCACGAGCAGCACGATCGAACGCTCACCGTTGTAGCTGCCGAACGACTTGATCGACTGGAAACTGTCTTCGACGGTGGCGACATCCTTCAGCCGCACCGGTTCGCCGTTTCGGGTGGCAATGATCAGGTCGCGGTAGTCGGCCGCCTTCATCAGCTGGGCATTGCCCTGGATCGTCAGGGTCTGGTCCGGGCCGTCCAGCACGCCCAGCGGCGTGTTGGCATTGGCGCTGCGGATCGCCGTCTGCACATCGGCCAGCGTGAGGTTGCGCGCGTTCAGCAGGTCCGACTTGGCGCGCACGCGCACGGCGAAGCGCTTCTGGCCGTTGACGGTCACCTGCGCCACGCCGGGCAGCGTGGACAGGTTCGGGGCGATCAGGTTTTCCGCATAGTCGTTCAGCTCGGACAACGACAGCGAGGGCGAATTCATCGCCATGAACAGCACCGGCGCATCGGCCGGGTTGATCTTGCGGTAGGACGGCAGGTCCGTCATTTCCTGCGGCAGCTGGCGCTGCGCGCGCAGCAGCGCGGCCTGCACGTCGACCGCGGCCTCGTTGACGTCGATGCTCGAATCGAATTCCAGGGTCAGCGAGGTGTTGCCCTGCGTGCTGGTCGAGGTGATCATCGACAGGCCGGCGATCGTGGAGAACTGCTTTTCCAGCGGCAGCGCCACCGAGGATGCCATCGTGTCCGGGCTGGCGCCGGCCAGGTCGGCGGACACGTTGATGACCGGGGTGTTATAGCTGGGCAGCGCGGCGACCGGGATATACATATAGGCCAGCACGCCGGCAAGGATCAGCGACAGCGACAGCAGCACCACCATCACGGGGCGCCGGATCGAGAGTTCGGAGAGGTTCATTCGACGCCACCCTTGGCTTTGCCCTGCTCGGCCAGACGGGCGTCCGCCACGCGCACCTTGCCGCCGGGGTGCAGGTTCTGCTTGCCTTCGACGATCACCTTTTCATTGCCCGCCAGGCCGCGCACCGCGGCATCGGCGCCGAACGCGTGCACGCGCTCCACGTTCGCCACCCTGGCCGTGCCGTCCGGCGCCACGGTGTAGACGAAGGTGCCGCGGGTGTTCGTGATGATCGCGTTCTGCGGCACCACCAGCGCATCCTTCAGCGTCTGCACGATGACTTCGGTGTTCACGTACTGGCCCGGCCACAGGCGGGTATCGCGGTTGGCGAACTGCGCCTTCACGCGGATCACGCCGGCCTGCGGGTCGACCGTATTGTCGATGAACGACAGCTGGCCATCGATGGTTTCCTTCGCGTCGCGGTGCGACACCTGCACCGTCACCTTGCCGGCGCGCTGCGCGTCGAGCAGCGCGGCCAGGCTGGTTTCCGGTACCGTGAAGGCCACGTTGATCGGGTCGAGCTGGGTGATCGTGGCCAGCGAGGTCGACAGCTGTACCAGGCTGCCCGGATAGACATCGATGGCACCCACGCGGCCCGACATCGGCGCGCGGATCGTGTTGTAGCTCTGCCCCACGCTGATCGCGCTGGCCGCCGCGATATTGGCCTGCATGGCGGCGCGGGCCGCCTCGACCTGGCTCCTGAGCGTGTCGACGGCGCCCTGGGCGATGAATTTCTGGCCCAGCAGTTCCAGGCTGCGCTTGTACTGGCGCTCCAGGTCGGCCAGGGTCGCGCGGTCGCGCGCCACCTCGGCCTCGGCCTTCTGCAGGTTGGCCGATTCGCTGCGGTTGTCCAGCGAGAACATCAGCTGGCCGGCCTTGACGAATTCGCCTTCCTTGACGTGCACCTTGACGATCGTGCTGGTGGTCTGCGGGTGCAGGTCCACCGTGCTGATCGGGCTCACGGTGCCGTTCGCATGCAGGGCCACGGGCACGTCCTGCCGCTTCGGCGTGACGACGTTGACGGTGGTCGGGCCCTGGCCATGGCCTTTGCCCGCCCCGCCCTTGCCTTCGCCGCCAGAGGCATGCTGTGCACCGTGTTGTGCTGCATCCGGCGTGCGCGTGAAATGCCAGGCGCCGGCTCCCACGGCGACGGCGGCAGCAACCAGTACTCCCAGGGTGGTCTTTTTCATTTTTATATGTTTGCTGAAGTGATCATGTCGATTGTTTCCACAAGGAATCAACCGGATATTGTCGCACCAAACTGCTACCGTCTGGTGACGTGGTGCTTATTTTCCTGCGTAAAATTCCGGCAGCGTCAACACCGCTTCCAGGCCGCCGGCATCGCCGTTGGCCAGGCTCAGCGTGGCGCCATGCTGCTCGGCGATGTTGCGGGCGATCGTCAGCCCCAGGCCGGTGCCGCCGGACGTGCGCGAGCGCGACGTTTCCACGCGGTAGAACGGTTCGAACACGCGGGCCAGGTGGTCCTGCGGGATGCCCGGCCCTTCGTCGCGGATGCGGATACGCGCCGCGCCGGCCAGCCGTTCGACCGTGACGTGGGCCTTCTGGCCATACTTGACGGCGTTGTCGATCAGGTTCACCAGGCAGCGCTGCATGTCCAGCGGCCGGCCCAGCAACGCCATGCCGGCCTTGCCCTTCAGTTCGACCGGCTGGCCGGCGTCGAGCGCATCGGCCCACACGCTGTCGAGCAGCGAATCGAGATCGAGCTTCTGCATGGTGCCGCTGGTATCCATGCTGCGCGCCAGGTCGAGCCCTTCGCGGATCATCTGCTGCATGGCCGACATGTCGCCGATCAGCTTTTGCTGCAGGTCGGGGTCGTTGACTTTTTCCAGGCGCAGGCGCATGCGAGTCAGCGGCGTTTGCAGGTCGTGCGTGATCGCGGCCAGCATCTCGGTGCGCTGGGCAATGTGCTGGCGGATGCGGCCCTGCATGGCATTGAAGGCCGCGCTGGCCTGCCGGATCTCGGCGGCGCCGGCCAGTTCGAGCGGCGGCCGGTTGATGTCCGCACCCAGGTCCTTGGCGGCCTGGGCCAGTTGTTTCACGGGCCGCACCGCCATGCGGGTGACGAAATAGGCCAGCACCGCCACGCACAGCAGGAATGGAATGAACACGGTCCATTCGTTGTGGCCGGTGGGGATCGTGCCGCGCGGCGGCAGCACCGACAGTTTCAGCACTTGCCCGTCCGTCATCACGATTTTCACGGCTTCGCAGGTGCCGCGCCAGGGTCCGGGGCCGAACAGCGTCATCGTGCTGGAGCGCTGCTCGCATTGCGGCGGCCGTTCGAGCATCGGGATCACCTGGAAATCGCGCGGCAGCCGCTGCGCCAGCGCGGTGGAGAATTCGGTGGCCGGGTGCAGCGTCAGGTCGTTGTCCTGGGCGATTTCCAGCTTCATGCTGCTCTTGCTCGATACCGCCAGGTATTGCGCGCGCGATTCCGGGCGCACCACGTCGGTGGTTTCGATGATCTGCTCGGCGCGCTCCAGCGCGTGGTAATTGCGATAGCGCTCCAGCGTGCGCTGGCGTTCGTTGACGGCCAGCCACTGCGTGAGCGCCGCCGAGGCCACGATGCCGACCATCAGCGCGAAAAACACGCGCCCGGTCATCGAATTGACGAAATTTTTCAGTGTCGTCACGTCGGCTCAGTTCGGCTGATTTGGCTGGTTTGGCTGGTTTGGCTGGTTTGGCTGATTTGGTTCATTTGGCGCAATCGGGTGCAATCGGCCGCAATCGGCTTGACGGCATGCTCATGTGTGTGACTCATGCGCCTGACTCATGTGCGCGGCTCGACCGCGACGGTGCCGGCCAGCACGTAGCCGCCGTTGCGCACCGTCTTGATGATCTGCGGCACCCGCGCATCTTCGCCCAGCTTCTGCCGCAGGCGGCTGATCTGGATATCGATCGAGCGGTCGAACGGGTCGGCATCGCGGCCCTGGGTCAGGTTGAGCAGCTGGTCGCGGTTCAGCACGCGGTTCGGGTGCTCCAGGAATACTTTCAGCAGCCGGAACTCGGCGCCCGACAGCATGATCACCACGCCATCGGGATTCAGCAGGTGGCGCGCGGTCAGGTCGAGGGTCCAGTTGGAGAAGCGGATCTGCGAGGCCTTGTCCATGCCGCCGGCCGGCGTGGAACTGCTGCGGCGCAGGACGCTGCGGATGCGGGCCAGCAATTCGCGGGGCTCGAACGGCTTGGGCAGGTAGTCGTCCGCCCCCATCTCGAGGCCGAGGATACGGTCCAGCGGTTCGCTGCGGGCGGTCAGCATGATCACCGGCAGGTTCGAGTGCGCGCGCAGCCTGCGGCACAGCGTAAGGCCATCCTCGCCGGGCATGTTCAGGTCCAGCACGATCAGGTCGGGCTTGGTTTCGTCCAGCTGCTTCCACATGCCGGTGCCGTCCGCCGCCTCGAACGTGCGGTAGCCGTTGGACTCCAGGTAATCCGCCAGCAGCGTGCGGATATCGCGGTCGTCGTCGACGATCAGAATGCTAGATGTGGGTTCCATGCTCCAATTATCGCCAGTTCGGCGATGGAAGACCAACGGCGGTTTGTATCGTCTTGTATATGGTGTGCAGGTTTTTCAAGGCCCGCCAGGGGGTTATCCAGAGAAACAAACTGATACAAAAACCGGGGTTCGCGACACTTGCCGGAAACACTGGATTGAGAGACTGGTTTCCGTGCAGTGCGACCAGCACATCCGAATTTACCCATGAAAGGATTTAAAATGAATATCCTGCGCAAAAGCATTATCGCCGGCATGACCGTATTGAGCCTCGGCTCTGCTGCCATGGCGGCGCCAACCCAGGAGGCGCCGCGCACACGCGATTATGCGGCGACGAAATTCGATCCCGCCAAGCGGGCCGAACATATCGAACAGCACCAGCAGAAATTGCACGATGCATTGAAATTGACCGCCAATCAGGAACCGGCCTGGAAGACGTATATTGCCGCTATCAAGCCGCAGGAACCGGCAGGCCGCGCCGATCGCCTGGCACTCAAGGAATTGAGTGCGCCGGAGCGGATGGAGAAAAGGCTGGAAATGTCGAAAACCCGGACCGCGCACCAGGAAGCCCGCCTGGCGGCCCTGAAAACATTTTATGCCGTGCTGACGCCGGAACAGCAGAAGGTATTCGACCAGCAGTCGCATGAAGGCAAGCGCAAGATGCGTGCACATCGCCAGGGTTGATCCGTTGGCAATCATGCCTGCAGGGCTGGCGTGCCAGCCCTGATTTCGGGCCAAGGTATGCCATCTTCGAGCATGAAAAAGCTGGGATTTGGCATGGAAGGTATGCAGGCGCGCAGAAAGCATGGCCTGTGCACGTCACTGCTGCATA
>DASVVD010000148.1:0-3876 GCA_036386715.1 Pseudoduganella sp. | reverse complement strand
CACGCGCCGCAGCGACAGCTGGCGGGCCAGCTTCGGCGCCAGCGTGTCGATCGTGATGAAGCTGGCATGGCCGTCGGCCAGCGCTTGCTCGGCCTCGGCGGCCGTGGCGGCAGCCTTGATGCCGAGTTCGGCCAGCACTTCGGCGGTGGCGATGCGGCCCGGGTCGTCCGGCACGCCATGCACCAGCACCGGCATGCCTTCGCGCGCCAGCAGCAGCGCCAGCAGCGCTGTCAGGTTGGCCATCTTGCGGGCGCCGTTATAGGTGGGAACCAGGACTGGGGCATACGGCCCCGCCGGCGCCCGCAGCGGCGTGAACGACGCTTCGGCGGCATCGAGGAAACCGGCCAGCTCGTCGACCGACTCGCCCTTGATGCGCATCGCCAGCAGGATGCCGCCCAGCTCCAGGTCGGAGACGCGGCCATCCAGCATGGCTTGGTACAGCCGGTAGGCGTCGGCGCGGCTCATGCTGCGCGCGCCCTTTACGCCGCGGCCGATTTCCTTGATGAATGGCGCAGCATGGAAGGGCTCGACTGGAGACGGCGCGCCCGAAGGTGTGGATAAGGATGTGTTTTCGATACTCATGGGAACAGCTTACCGCATTTCGGCTACACTATTCGACTGCCTACAAGAAAACCCCCAGCAGGACAGCGCCTTAACGAAGCATAGCCAGAGAACTGAAGCCATGACTGCCCTCGACCTCGAAAACATCAACGTTACCTCGTTCGCGTCCATGCCCACGCCGGCCGAACTGCACGCCCGACTGCCCATGACGGAACGGGCTTTTGCCACCGTGACCCGCGGCCGCGAAGACCTGCGCAATATCCTCGATCGCAAGGACAAGCGCCTGTTCGTGGTGGTCGGGCCCTGCTCGATCCACGATCCGGTGGCCGGCCTGGACTATGCGCGCCGCCTGAAAGCGCTGCAGGAAGAGGTCAAGGACACGATGCTGCTGGTGATGCGCGTGTATTTCGAAAAGCCGCGCACCACCACCGGCTGGAAGGGCTATATCAACGATCCGTTCATGGACGACTCGTTCCGTGTCGATATCGGCATGGAAAAGGCGCGCCAGTTCCTGCTCGACGTATGCGAGCTGGGCCTGCCCACCGCGACCGAGGCGCTCGATCCGATCTCGCCGCAATACCTGGGCGACCTGATCGCCTGGACCGCGATCGGCGCACGCACCACCGAATCGCAGACGCACCGCGAGATGTCGTCCGGCCTGTCGACCCCGGTCGGCTTCAAGAACGGCACCGACGGCGACATCAGCATCGCGATCAACGCGATCCTGTCGGCGGCCAATCCGCACGCGTTCCTGGGCATTAACGGCGAAGGCAACGTGGCCGTGGTGCGCACGCGCGGCAATGGCTATGGCCACGTGGTGCTGCGCGGCGGCGACGGCCGGCCGAACTACGATTCGGTGTCGGTGACGATCGCCGAGCAGGCGCTGGCGAAGGCCAAACTGCCGGCCAATATCGTGGTCGACTGCTCGCACGCGAACAGCTACAAGAAGCCGGAACTGCAGCCGCTGGTGATGACCGACGTGATCAACCAGCTCGTGCACGGCAACAGCTCGCTGGTGGGCGTGATGATCGAATCGAACATTGTGGCCGGCAACCAGAAGATCCCGGCCGACCTGGCCGAGCTGAAGTACGGTTGCTCGGTGACGGATGCCTGCATCGACTGGGATACTACCGAGAAAATGCTGAAGTCGGCCGACGCGGAGCTGCGCCGCCGGCCATAAGTTCAATCTACCTGTTCATATAGATGCCGGCGAGGGGCGCCACGCCGTAGGTGCCGGCCAGCGCCGCCTCCGCGCGGCTGGCCGGCGCGTTCAGCTCCAGCATGTCCAGGTAGATCTTGCCGTCTTCCACCTTGACGGTGTAACGCCGCGAGCAGCCCTGCTCGGGCGCCACCACGCAGCCTGTTTCCAGAGCGATATTCCAGCCGTGCTGCGGGCATTCCACATGTTCGCCGAGCACGCTTCCCTGCGACAGCAGCGCACCCTTGTGCGGACAACTGTCGAGCAATGCGTAGATGCGGTCGTCGACGGTGCGGAACACCGCCACGCCGGGCAACTCCTGCCACGCCAGGCCGCGCGGCACGTGGTGCGCGCTTCCCGGCGCAATATCCTTGACCTTGCAAACCATTTTCCAGTGTTCGGGCATTGCCTCTCCTCCACGGCGTACTGCCGCAACACAGGAGTCATAGCAAGAGCGGTGCCATGGTGAAGACGGTAAACCACCCTGCTGGCGCGCATGACCGCACTGCGGCGGTGCGGTAACGCCCTGTGCTGTGGCAGCGGTACCGCTGCGACGGCCCGCTGAAGCCGCTGAGGCTTTCCATTACAATGGCGGATTGCCCTTTATTTTCAGCTATTTACCATGATCGTTCTCGGCGTTGAATCTTCCTGTGACGAAACCGGCCTGGCCCTGTACGACACCAGCCGGGGCCTGCTGTCGCATGCGCTGCATTCGCAGGTGGCCATGCACGAGGAATATGGCGGCGTGGTGCCGGAACTGGCATCGCGCGACCATATCCGCCGTGCGATCCCGCTGCTGCAACAGGCACTGCAGGATGCATCGATGCCGGCCGCCGATATCGATGCCATCGCCTATACGCAGGGCCCCGGCCTGGCGGGCGCGCTGCTGGTCGGTTCGTCGATCGCGTGCAGCCTTGGCCTGGCGCTGGACAAGCCCGTGCTCGGCATCCACCACCTGGAAGGCCACCTGCTGTCGCCGCTGCTGGCGTCTGACCCGCCCGAATTCCCGTTCGTGGCGCTGCTGGTGTCCGGCGGCCACACGCAGCTGATGCGGGTCGACGGCGTGGGCCAGTATGCACTGCTGGGCGAAACGCTGGACGATGCCGCCGGCGAGGCGTTCGACAAATCGGCCAAGCTGCTGGGCCTGGGCTATCCGGGCGGGCCGGCCATTTCACGCTTGGCCGAATTCGGCGATCCGGCTGCCTACAAGCTGCCGCGGCCCATGCTGCATTCGAAGGACCTGAACTTCAGCTTTTCCGGCTTGAAGACGGCGGTGCTGACCGTGGTGAAGAATGCCGGCACGGCCAATGTTTGCGAACAGGGCAAGGCCGACATCGCGCGTGGCTTCGTCGATGCGATCGTGGAGGTGCTGGTGGCGAAATGCGTGGCGGCGCTGAAGCAGACCGGATTGAAGCGCCTGGTGATTGCCGGCGGCGTGGGCGCGAACAGCCAGCTGCGCGCCGGGCTGAACGCGGCGGCGCTCAAAGGAGCGCCGAACAAGCGCTTCCGCGTGTATTACCCGGAACTGGAGTTCTGCACCGATAACGGCGCGATGATTGCTTTTGCAGGGGCGATGCGCCTGTCGATCAATCCGGATGCGGCCCGGCGCGAGTACGGGTTCAACGTTCGTCCGCGCTGGCCGCTGGACGAACTCAGGAACATCTGAATCTCAGGCGGATAAATCTCAGGCGGATAAATCCCAGGCGGACAAATCTCAAGCGGGTACCATCCGGGTTCGCAGCGGATGCCGGTCAGGCGCCCAGCAGGACCGCGGCCAGGCCCACCAGCGCCAGCAGGCCACCGGCCGCGACGGCGCTCGTCTTGACATGCTTTTTGCGCACATCTTCCATGCGTACACTGCGCGGTGGCTTGACCGGATCGCGCGTGACAGGCTTGGTGGAGGTCGAAACCGATTCGTTCATGATGCGCTCCTGGCGAAATTTGTCTATACGAGACAATGTATCAGCAATTGGCGTGCCATGGCCACGATTTTGAAACTGTCGTGGCAGTTGTGACAATCGCCGGGAGACGTACAGCCATGTCATGGACAGCGAACCGGGCGGCACCGGTGCGCGCCATCCAGCATACCGGGCCGTAACGGTGCGCCTGCACCATGA
>DASVVD010000147.1:0-2203 GCA_036386715.1 Pseudoduganella sp. | reverse complement strand
CGAACATGACGCTGGACCTGGTGCCGCTGGCCGACGACGCGGCCGAGAAGCTGCGCCGCGGCGAGAACGATTTCCTCATCATCCCGCGCCACTTCCTCGACCCCGAGCACCCGCAGCGGATGCTGTTCGAAGACCATTACTGCGCCGTGATCTGGGAAGGCAATACCCAGGTCGGCGATACCCTCGATGCCGCCACCTACGAACGGCTGCCGCACATCGCGCCGATGCTGGGCCGGCCGCGCTCGCCGACGATGGAAGAACTGCTGCTGAAGGCGCAGAACGTGAACCGGCGCATCCGCGTGGTGACCGCCGATTTCACCAGCATGGCCACCGCGCTGGTCGGCACCGACCTGGTCGCCACGATGCATACCCGGCTGGCACTGGCCTGCGCGCGGCGCCTGCCGATCCGCGTGCTGCCGCTGCCTTACGCGCTGCCGCCGATGGCCGAATGCCTGCAATGGCACCGCTTCCAGGAAAACGATCCCTGCCACATCTGGCTGCGCGGGATCATGCTGGAGATCGGCCGCGGCATGGCCGCCAACGCGGAGTTGCCGAAGTCGCCGCACAGCGCCAACGCGCTGGAGACGATGCCGGCGATGCGGCTGCCGGCACTGGAAACTGCCTGAACAAGGTTTGCCGGGAAGGCTGCGGCGCTAGCCCGGGCGCCGCGCGGCCGCTTCCTGCAGGGTCCCGTCGATACCGGCCAGGTCCACCGGCTTCGTGAGGTGGGCATCGAAGCCGGCGGCGCGCGAGCGCTGCCGGTCCTGTTCCGTTCCCCAGCCGGTGACGGCCGCCAGCGTGGCCTGGGCCATGCCGTCGATCCGCCGCAGCGCAACGGCGACGTCGTAGCCGCTCATGTCGGGCAGGCCGATATCGAGGAATACCACCTCCGCCCGCTCCTGCGTGGCCAGTGCCACCGCGCTGGCGCCATCGTGCGCGATCCGCACGGCATGGCCGCGCATGCCGACCAGCGCCCCCAGCATCTGCGCCGCATCGACGTTGTCGTCGACCACCAGCACGCGCAGCCCGGTGCGGTCCTGTGCCATGCCGCCTGGCGTGTCCGTGCTCTCCGGTGCGCTTCCGATGACGGCGGGGATTGGCGGAACTGCGCCGGCTTCCTGCAGCGGCAGCGCGACCGTGAACCGGCTGCCCAGGCCTGCGCCGGCACTGGCGGCGGCAACTGTTCCACCGTGCAGTTCGACCAGGCGCCGGACCAGGTTCAGGCCCACGCCAAGGCCACCCTGCGCCAGGTCGCTGTGCTGCCCGACCTGGGCATACAGGTCGAACACGATGGGCAGCATGCCGGCCTCGATGCCGATGCCGTTGTCGGTCACGGACACGACGGCTGCCTGCCCCTGGATACTGGCTTCGACATCGATGCGGCCGCCCGGCGGCGTGTACTTGGCGGCGTTGTTGACCAGGTTGCTCAACACCTGGGCGATGCGATGCCGGTCGATGTGCAGGGTCGCCGTTGTAGCCGGCAGGTGCAGCGTCAGCCGGTGCCGGCCGGCCTGCACCAGCGGCGCGCTGATCTCGAGCGCATCGTTGATCACGTCTTCCAGCAGCACCGGCGCGCGGCGCAGCGCCACCTTGCCCTCGGAAAGGCGCGCCATGTCGAGCAGGTCGTCGACCAGGCGCACCATGTGGGTGACCTGGCGCTGCATCATTGCCTGGACCCGCTGCGCGTCCATGCCCGGAGGACAGAGGCGCATCAGGTCGAGGCCCGTGCGGATCGGCGCCAGCGGATTGCGCAACTCGTGCGCCAGCGTGAACAGGAACTCGCTCTGCATGCGGTTCTTGCCGGCCAGTTCGTCCGCCAGCCGCTGCAGCTCCCGCTCGGCGTGCGTGCGCGCGTGCACGTCGACCACGGTGCCGACATAGCCGTCCGGCCGACCCATGTCGTCGAAGCGCGGCAGGCCCGTATCGATGAACCAGCGGTACTCGCCGTCCTGGCGGCGCAGCCGGTAGTCGACCGAGAAACGTGTATGGCCGGCGTGCGCCGCCAGGAAGGTCTCGCGCGCGCCCGCCAGGTCGTCCGGATGGATGTTCTCCAACCAGCCCAGACCAAGGTCCTGCGCGGTGCTGCGGCCGGTGTATTCGAACCAGCGCCGGCTCAGGTAAGTGCACATGCCGGCCGTGTCGGTCGTCCACAGCATCACGGGCGCCGCGTCGATCAGCGAGCGGAAATAGGTTTCACGCAGCG
>DASVVD010000146.1:0-4127 GCA_036386715.1 Pseudoduganella sp. | reverse complement strand
CCTCGTCAAGGCGCATCGCTACACCGGCCGCACGTTCGAGCCGCCCGTGGTGATCGAAACCCCGGCGCTGTTCAAGCGCGAGCACGCTGCCGAGATCGAAGCGCGCGCCCTGGCGCGCGAACTCATCGACGGTGGCCATCTCGAAGAGCACATCGTGGCGCAGCGTGGTGCGACGATCATGACACCCGTGCCGGGCGCTCAGCCGTTCAGCGATACATCCAGCCATACCGAATAGGCCAGGCGCTTGCCCTGCCACATGCCGCCGCCGCGCACCACGCCGTCGGTCGACGTCAGCTTGCCGTCGATGTCATGGCGTGCCAGCATTTGCCGGAACGCCAGCGCATCCCTGGGGGCCAGGTAGCCGACCATGCGGCCGGAAAGAAACACCGCCACGGCCTTGTCCTCGTAGGGATTGTCGTCGTCCACCAGCAGCAGGGCGGGGTGGCGCGCATCCGCCTTGTCCTCGCCATGTTCGCCGGCCAGTGCGCGGATGGCGTCGCGGTAGCGCGATTCGCCGACGATCTCGAGCTCGAAGCGGCCGTTGTCGGACCAGTGCCGCGCCGGTTCGCCTTCCGGCACAGGTGTGTAGGACCCGCCGGTGGGTTGCCCCTCCAGCGCCGCCGGTGTCGGCCGCCCCTTCAGCAGGTAATACAGCGCCAGCAGCGCCGCGATGATGATTGCGATGAGGAGGACCTTGGCCATGGGGCGCTTCCGGAAAGTCGAGGGGCCGCCATTATCGCAGCCCGGCCGGCGCCGTATAGGTAAATACGGTATGGCGATCGTGCGACTGCGCGTGCAGGCTGCCGCCGTGGGCCTGGGCGATCTCCGAGGCGATGTACAAGCCGAGACCGAGGCCGCGTTGCGGCTGGCCGCCATCGTCGCGCCAGTAGGGCTGGAACAGCTTGTCCAGCTTCTCGGGCGCGATCGTATCGCCCTGGTTGGCCACGGCCAGCAGGAACGTGCCATCTTCCACCCGCGCGGTCACGTGCACCGGCGTGTCGGCCGCGCCGTAGCGCAGCGCGTTGGCAAGAAGGTTCGACAGTACCTGCGTCACGCGGTCGCGGTTGCACCACACGGTGCCGGGAATCGCGATATCGCTGACGACCTTGCGCAGCGGGTGCTCGCTGTGGCATTCGAGCACGGTCTGCGCCAGCGCATCGCCCAGGTCGTCCACCGGTTCCAGCTCCAGGGCAATGCCGCCGCCGAGCCGGCCGCGGGCGAAATCGAGCACGTCGTCGATCATGCGGGCGATGCGCTGGCCGCTGCGCTGGATCGTGCGCGCCACCGTCAGCGCAACGGTGTCGCCGCCGCGCTGCTGCAGGATCTGCGCACCATGCAGGATCGAGGACAGCGGGGTGCGGATATCGTGGCCTAGCACGGCGATGAACTGTTCGCGCAGCTGGGCGGTGGTCTTCTCGTCGGACAGTTCGGTGCCCCGGTCGGCGTGGCGCTGCTCGGCATCGAGCTGCTTCGAGATCAGTTGCGCGAACAGTTCCAGCGACTTGACCGTCTTCGCTTCGGACAATTTCAGCGGACGCGTGTCCAGGCCGCACAGCGTGCCGAAGAACGCGCCCGCGCTGTCGTAGATGGGAATCGAGATATAGCTCTCGAAGCCATACTGGCGCGGGCAGGGGTGGTTGCGGAACAGCTCGTCCTGGCTGACATGATCGATCACGATCGTGGCAGTGGCCTTGCGCACGCTGTCGCACAGCGTGGTGGTGACATCGAGCGGGTCGCCCGGCTGCAGGCCAAAGCCAAGCTGGTCCAGCACCGCGCAGGCGGTCCAGCTGGCAGGTGTCACGTGCGCCACGCAGACGAAGCGCAGGCCGGTCATCTCGGCCATCACGGAGAGAATGTCCGGCACGCATGGCAGGGCCTGCACTGCCAGCACGGGAAGGGGCAATGCTTGCGTCATGTTCGGCTGGGTAAATTAAGTAGAGCGGTAAGTCGAGCGGAGGTCAAGCGCCCAGTGTAGCAGACCCCCGAAGCGCCGCCGACACTGGACCAACTGCTATAATCGCCCCTTTTTTCAGCACAATCCCATGTCTTCCGAAACCCCACCGAAGGGCCCCGCGCGGTCCATGCTGTACGACCCGACCGAACGCCGCATCAAGAGCTTCGTCACCCGCGCCGGCCGCCTGTCGACCGCGCAGGAGCGTGCGCTGAACGACCTGGGGCCGCAATACATGATCGAATACGCCAAGGCGCCGCTCGATACCGATGCCGCCTTTGGCCGCAAGGCGCCGGTGATCCTGGAGATCGGTTTCGGCATGGGCCAGACCACGGCGCACATTGCCAGGCACATGCCCGAGAAGGATTTCATCGGCGTCGAAGTGCACACGCCGGGCGTGGGCAGCCTGCTGAAACTGATCGGCGAGGAAAGCCTCACGAACCTGCGCGTGATCCAGCACGATGCGGTCGAGGTGCTGAACAACATGATCCCGGCCGGCACGCTGGCCGGCGTGCACGTGTTCTTCCCGGATCCATGGCACAAGGCGCGCCACAACAAGCGGCGCCTGATCCAGCCGCCGTTCGTCAAGCTGCTGGTCGACCGGCTGGCGCCGGGCGGCTACCTGCACCTGGCCACCGACTGGGAAGACTACGCGGTGCAGATGCTAGAAGTGCTGTCCGCCGAGGAAGGCCTGCAGAACACCGCCGACGGCTACGCGCCGCAGCCGGCCTACCGGCCGCTGACCAAGTTCGAGAACCGCGGCCTGAAGCTGGGCCACGGCGTGTGGGACCTGGTGTTCACGAAGAAATAAGCAGGAAATAAGCCGGTTGCAGAACGGCCAATGAAAAATCGGGGGCTATCCCCGATTTTTTTTTGCAACACGCAGCCTGCAGCGGGAGCGCCGTCAGGTCAGGTCCCGGATCAGGCGCACGATATCGTCGCCATACGAAGCGAGTTTTTTCTCGCCGACGCCGGAAACGCCGCGCAGCTGGTCCAGCGACGTGGGCCTGGCCTTGGCGATCTCGCGCAGCGTGGCATCGACGAAGATCACGTAGGCCGGCACATTATGTTCGCGTGCGGCGCCCATGCGCCAGGTGCGCAGGCGTTCGAAGATCGACTGCTCTTCGGAGTTGAGGTCGGTTTCGACATAGCCCTTCGGCGCACCCGAACTGCGCTTGACCTTGACCGGCTTCTGGTACTGCCGCAGCTGCACTTTCTGGCCGCCTTTCAGCACCGGGCGGGCGGCATCGGTCAGCTTCAGGGAGCTGTACTGGTCGTGATCGACGGTGACCAGCCCCAGCGCGATCACCTGGCGCAGGATGGCGCGCCATTCCTGTTCGCTGCGGTCGGCGCCCACGCCGAAGACCGACAGCTGGTCGTGGCGCCAGGTGCGGATGCGCTCCGTTTCCGCACCGCGCAGCACTTCGATCACGTGGGTGGCGGCAAAGCGCTGGTCGACGCGGTAGATCGTCGACAGCAGCTTCTGCACCGGCACCGTGCCGTCGAACGACACGGGCGGAATCAGGCAGGTATCGCAATTGCCGCACGGTGTCGACGCTTCGCCGAAATAATCGAGCAGCCGCACGCGCCGGCACGACAGCGTTTCGCACAGGCCGAGCATGGCATCGAGCTTGGCGCCCAGCACGCGCTTGAAATCCTCGTCCGCCTCGGATTCGTCGATCATCCGGCGCTGCAGCACCACGTCCTGCAGCCCGTAGGCCATCCACGCGCTGGCGGGCATGCCGTCGCGGCCGCCGCGGCCGGTTTCCTGGTAATAGCCCTCGATGCTCTTCGGCAGGTCGAGGTGGGCCACGAAGCGCACATCCGGCTTGTCGATGCCCATGCCGAAGGCGATCGTGGCCACCATCACGATGTTTTCCTCGCGCAGGAAACGGGCCTGGTGGTCGGCCCGCTTGGCGTAGTCCATGCCGGCATGGTAGGGCAGGGCGCGGATGCCGTTCTCGTTCAGCATCTCGGCCGTTTCCTCGACCTTCTTGCGCGACAGGCAATACACGATGCCCGAATCGCCCGTGTGTTCGCTGCTGATGAAGTCGAGCAGCTGCTTGCGGCCGTTGGCCTTTTCGACAATCGAATAGCGGATGTTGGGGCGGTCGAACGACGACACGAACTGCGCCGCATTCGTGAGATCGAGGCGGTGGGCGATCTCGGCGCGGGT
>DASVVD010000145.1:0-6307 GCA_036386715.1 Pseudoduganella sp. | reverse complement strand
GACCAGGTCTGGACCTCGGATAACACCGATCCGTTCGACCGGCTGCTGATCCAGGATGGCTTCAGCCGCGCCTATGCGCCGGGCATCATGATGGCCTGGGTGACCGACTCGCCGAACTACCTCAACAGGCGAACCACATCGCTGGAATACCGCTTCCTGTCGTCGATGCAGGGCGCGCTGGGCATCGGCGTCAACCTGAATCACTGGAAGGACGAGGATTTCGCCAAGGCCAGGCGCCTGGTGGCCGACTACAAGACCATCCGGCCGATCGTCCAGCAGGGGAACCTGTACCGTCTGGTGTCGCCGCAGGGCGGATCGGGCCGCTCGGCCACGCTGTCGGTGGCGCAGGACGGCAAACAGGCCGTGCTGTTCGCGTTCCTGCACTCGAGCGGCAGGCGCGACGCCCGGCCGCGCATCCAGCTGCGCGGGCTCGATCCGCAGCGGATGTATGCACTGCGGGCGATTTCCGGCAGCGCCGCACCGCGCACGCCGCAGCGCGCCAGCGGTGCCTACTGGATGGGGCGCGGCGTCGATGTCGTGCTGGAAGGCGACTTCCAGGCGGCGGCCTTCGTGCTGGATGGCGCCTGATGAAGAGCTGAAGACAGCTCAGTCGAACAGCACCAGGCCTTCGTAGGGCGCGGTGCGCAGCGATGCCAGCCGCGATGCGAGGTCGCCCGCGTGGATTTCCAGCTTGTGCCCGTCGGGGTCGAGGAAATACAGCGAATCGCCCTCGCTGCTGTCGGCCTGCCATTGCGTGACGCCCAGCGCCGCCAGTGTGGCGGCATGGGCCGCGAAGCGCGCGGCTTCGACGGTGAAGGCGACATGCGTGTATTCGGCCAGCGGCCCTGGCCGGCAATGCCGGTCGAGCGTGAGGCACAACCACAGGCCTTCGGCCGACAGGTAGGCGCCGCGGGCCCAGCGTGCCCGGGGCCGCAAGCCCAGCGTGTCCACGTAAAAGGCAAACGAGCGATCGAGATCCGAAACCGACAGGGTGAGGTGATTGAGCGAGGCGATCATGGTTGGCCGGTGCGAAGCGGGATACTCATTGTAACGGGCATGATTCTCAGCCGCTTGATCGGCCGGCGGCGATTTTTGCACCGGCGAACTGCTAGAGTGCATGCAACCCACGCCGGCTATTGATACCAACCTTTCCATTGCCCTACGATGTCGATGAAGATCAAAAAACTCGCACTCGGCATTCTCGCCGCAGCCGCCTGCAGCAGCGTATCCGCCCAGGACGACCGGGGCTACAAGGTCTTCCAGTTCCCCGCCAATAAAATCCCGGTCATCGACGGCAAGGCCGATGACTGGGGCGACTTTCCGGAGGCGTACATCGTCTGCACCGACCAGTTGCGGGACGACTCGGGCAAGGGCCGCAAGCCCGATCCGAAGAGCCTCGATGTGAAAGTGCGCGTGGCATGGGTGGCTGGCCTGAACCGCCTGTATTTCCTGTACGAAGCCTGGGACGACCATTGGGACTACGCCGATCCCGGCCTGCACAACGACACGTTCGAGATCGTGGTCGATGGCGATCTGTCGGGCGGGCCGCTGGTCGACACGCTGCACCCCAACGGGGCGCTGCCATGGCCGCAGCGCTATTTCGACTTCCACGGCGTGCACGCGCAGAATTACCATATCTTCACGCCGGCCGACGGCAAGGACTGGGCGCTGTTGTGGGGGCCCCAGGCATGGCTGAAGAAGTTGCCGTACTCGAACATCGCGTATTCGTATGACGCGAAGCCGGGGCAGCCGGGCAAGCTGACGGCCGAATTCTGGATCACGCCATTCGATTATGCCGGCGCCGACCCGGCCCGCGCGGTGGCCTCGCAGCTGTCCGACAACAAGAAGATCGGCCTGACCTGGGCGGTCATCGATTACGACGGCCCCGACGAAGGGGCGAAGAAAAGCTTCTGGAATCTTTCCGAACATCGCAAGATGTATGGCAACTCGAGCCTGGGGACCGTCTTCACGCTGATGCCGCTGGAGGCGAAGTACCGCAAGCCGTTCGAGGCGCAGTGGTCGTTCATGGTCACCGACATGGCACGGCGCAGCGTCAGTTTCAGGGACGAGAGCGTGGGGCCCGTCACCCGCTGGCACTGGGACTTTGGCGACGGCACCACGTCGGGCGAACAGCACCCGGTACATCGATACCAGGCGGCAGGCAAGTTCCTTGTCGTGCTGACCGTCGAGGGGCCGCAAGGCACTTCGCGGATGGCCAGGCTGTGGGATGTGGCGGTGGAGTGAACCGCCCGCGGTGCTGTCATCACCGGGCAGGGAACCAATCGAACCGGGCATTGTCTTATTTCTGTTCAGCTAACTCATGCTTACCAGGAAAGGATGCCCCATGAACGAGATCAATGGTCTGCAAACTGCCAGACACCCCAGGCTGCGCGGCTGGGGCGATGCCGAGGAACAGATGTGCACGGGTATCGCGGCCCTTGGCCGGCTTGCCGGCATCGATGTCGATATGGGGAACGGTCCCGGCGATATCGACGCCCTGCTGGTCGAAGCGGCCTACCAGTGCAATTTCAACGATGCCGAGTTCCTTGGCGGGCCATGCTGTTTCGGTTTTGTCGACACCGTCGTCGATGTCGATATCCTCAGGTTGCAGGCCGATGTGGTGACGCAAGGGCTGGTCGGCTATATCCGCAGGCAGGGTGACGGCGATGCGATCCTGCAGGCGGAGCTGCAGCTTGCCCTGGTCGATGCCGCTTTCGCCTGGCTGCGAAGCGCCAGGAAGCATGCCAGGAGCTGGCCGAACGACGGCAATGCCACCATTCCCGGCCGCCTCAGGCGGTCGCGAGGCAGGGCGGGAAGGTGAGGCGCAGTTCAGGCACGCCAGCCTCGCAATAAGGGCCACCGAGCGTGGGTCATTCAGCCACGCACCGCGGCTTCGATCGCGGCAATGTCGATTTTCCCCATCGTCATCATGGCCTGGAAAGCCCGGCTGGCCACTGCCGGGTCGGGATTGGCGATCGCCTCGGTCAGCACCCGCGGCGTGATCTGCCACGACAGGCCCCATTTGTCCTTGCACCAGCCGCACGCGCTTTCCTTGCCGCCGTTGCCCACGATCGCATTCCACAGGCGGTCGGTTTCTTCCTGGCTGTCGGTGGCGATCTGGAACGAGAACGCTTCGCTGTGCTGGAACGCCGGCCCGCCATTGAGCCCGATGCACGCAATGCCGGCCACCGTGAACGCCACGGTCAGGACGTCGCCTTTCCTGCCGGCGGGGTAATCGCCTGGTGCGCGAAAGATCGTGTCCACTGCGCTGTCCGGGAAGGTCGCGGCATAGAACTGCGCGGCATCGAGCGCCGTGCCGTCGAACCAGAGGCAGATGGTGTTCCTGGCGATCATGGTGTTCCTCCAATGATGCAGTGAAAGTGAGTTCGGCAGGGTGGTTACCGGGACAGCTTAGGTCACGAAGCCGGCCTGGTCCAGGTCAATCATGGCGACACACCTGGTACATGGCCAGGTCGATGTCCGCCTTGAAGCGCACCACGCCGCAATGGCAACTGCCGTGGCAGGTTTTCATTGCCGCCATAAACGCGCGGCGCCGGCCGCGTAGCCTGCGCCGATCGCCAGGCAGACCGCCGAAGACACGACGATGAACGTATCGACTTTCGTGCAGTTGCAAATGTCGGCCAGGGCGTCCGGGCGCAGCGCCACCAGGGGAATGAACGACAGGCCACGCACCAGGAATACCGCTGCGATCGCGGTCAGGCCGGCGCGCAGCAGTGGCAGGCGGCCGATGATGCCGGCGCCGGATACTGCGTACAGCGTGCAGACCAGCAGCAGCGTGGCGATCACTGCGCACATGAAAACCGGATACGGGTGGCCGTCACCGGCCATCCGGACGATGACATTCGGCGCCCGCCAGAATGTATACCAGGCGGGACCGCCAAAAGGCATGGCCACGTGCAGCACCGCGCCCAGCATGGTGCCCCTGGCCGCCCAGACCAGGTGTCGATCGGTCTCTTGTTTTGTCACGTCATTCTTCCAGGTAAGGTTGGCGGCATGCGGGCCGGCAGGGAACCAGGACCGGTCAAGACGGTGCCGACGAGGTATTCGGTTGCCCTGCGTAGCGGCAGACGGACAGCATAACAAAATGCAAACAAAATAAATGCGCGCATTGTCACAGCCGTTGGCGCCGGCACGGCGGCTGGAATGACCGGTCAGGATTTCTCGCCGCTGTTCTTCTTCCTGAACTGGGCCGCCTTGTAGCGGTTGCCGCACACGGCCATGCTGCACCAGCGCCGCTTGTGCGCCTTCGTGCGGTCATAGAACCACAGCACGCAGTCGGGGTGCTCGCATTGCCGGACCAGGGAAAAGTCGCCTTCGGCCAGCAGGTGCGCCACCGCTTCGGCCACCGGCCCGAGCAGCGATGCGATCGTTTCGCCGCGCGGTATGCGCGACAGTACCAGCCTGCCTGCGGCATCGTGCTGCAGGTGCGGCGCGCTGAGATAGCCGTGCAGGTACTGGTTCAGGCCGGCGATGTCGGCGGATGCCTGTTCCGCGCGCCCGGCGATGAGCCGGCGTGCCAGCGTGCGCAGCGTCTTCGCGCGCACCAGCAGTCCGGCGCGATCGATCGCCGCATGGTCCGTTGCCGCGACCATGCCGTGTTGTTCCAGCCAGTGCAGCACATCGTCGCCGGTGTGCCAGTAATCGACCGCCTCGCCGTCGATGCGTGCTTCCGTGTTGAGCAGGTCCAGCGCCGGATGGTCGCCCAGCATGGGCGCCTGGGCTGGATCATCATGGTCTGCGTGCGTCATTTTCAAATAACCAGTAAAAAACATATTGACAGGTTATCACAGGCCGGTCGATACTGCGCTCACCATAACCTGTAAAGGCATTTTTACAGGTTACTCAATCCAAACTAACCCAACCTGTCAGGAACCATCATGCCTACCGAAGCCACACTGCCGAAAGCGAACTCCACCGCCGACGACCCGCTGCAGGTACACCACCGGTCAATGGACATCGGCGGCGTCAGCCTGTTCTACCGCGAAGCCGGTGCGCCCGAAGCGCCGGTGATCCTGCTGCTGCACGGCTTCGGCGCTTCGTCGTACATGTTCCGCGAGCTGATGCCGCGGCTGGCCGGGCACTACCGTGTGATCGCCCCCGATTTGCCGGGCTTCGGCCAGACCACCGTCCTGCCGGGCACGCCTTTCGCCTGCACGTTCGACAACCTGGCAGCGGTGATCGACGCCTTCACGGTGGCAAAAGGGCTGGAGCGCTATGCCATGTACGTGTTCGACTACGGCGCCCCGGTCGGCTGGCGCCTGGCGGTAGGCAATCCGCACAAGATCACCGCGATCGTCAGCCAGAACGGCAATGCCTACGAGGAGGGCCTGAGCGCGGGCTGGGCCGACATGCGCAAGGCATGGGCGGACCCGAGTGCCGCCAACCGCGAAGCATTGCGCCGGTTCAATACGCTGGAAATGACCAAGTGGCAGTACACCGAAGGCGTGCGGGACACCTCGCTGATCGCACCGGAAACCTGGCAGCTGGCCCATGCGGCGATCGAGCGGATCGGTGTCGAGGTGCAGATGGACCTGCTGCTCGACTATGGCAGCAACATCGCCCAGTACGCGCAGCTGCACGCATTCTTCCGCCACCATCGGCCGCCAACGCTGGCGATCTGGGGCGCCAGCGATCCGTTCTTCACGCCGGCCGGCGCCCACGCATTCAAGCGCGACAATGCGGACGCCGAGGTGCGCTTCCTCGATACCGGCCACTTCGCCATCGAAACGCACGGCGCGGAAATCGCCCAGGCGATACTGGAATTTCTTGGACGCACTATCGAGAATTGAGCCCGAACCGGGAAGGCGCGCCGCGCCTGCCCGGCCACCCCCAGGCTATCGCGTGGTCATTCAAGGCCGGTTACCGCTACAGTAGTGCAACTTCAATACTGGCGGAGCCACGGGGAACCACGTGAACGACACGACCGACAGCATCCTTGCCGCCGCGGCCATGTTCGCCGATGCGGGTATCGTGCGCACCAGGGAAGGCAGCGGCGATGGCTGACGGGTCGGCGCGACCGGCGGGTTGCCGCCCCGGGAGGCATTGACGATGCTGTTGCTGCTCCTGCTGCTGCCGTTCGCCGCGGCGTTCATCGCCGCGTGCATGCCAGCTGGTTCGCGCAGCCGCCCGGCGGCCGTGGCGGGCATTGCCACGCTGGCCGCCCTGGTGCTCGCCATCGGCCAGTTCGGCGGCATCGCCGCCGGCGAGGTGCCGCAGATGCGCTTTGCCTGGCTGCCCTCGTTCGGGCTCGACATCATCCTGCGCATGGACGGCCTGGCGTGGGTGT
>DASVVD010000144.1:0-5265 GCA_036386715.1 Pseudoduganella sp. | reverse complement strand
CCGAGGCCACCCACGTCGTACGTGAAGCCGGAGCCGATATCGCCGCGCTTGCCGCCATACACGTCCCATTCGACGCTGCCGTCGCCGCCGCCGTCCTTGACCCACTTGATGGTGGACAGCCAGGTGCCGGCATAGAAGCCTGTCGGGTTGTTGACCCAGTCGGCGCCGCCTTGCAGCGCAGGTTTCAGGCGTGTCTGCGAAATACCGCGGTAACGGTAGTCGCTGGTAACGGCCGCGTTGAAGCTGATCTCATTGTCCGGTTTCGCCTCGGGTGTCGCGGCGGCTTCCTGTGCCTGGGCCTGGCCTGCCGCGATGCATGCGAACAGGACGGCGATGGACAGGGCGGAGCGCTTGCTCGGGTGGGTCATGGCGATTTCCTTTTGAGTGGGCTTTTATTGCGGTTTAAAATTCGTCTGACGCGTTGTCCCGTAATGTAAAGCAGAATACGTGCCAACATGTTATTGCTGAGCCACGAGCCAAGCCGCAGAACGGAGCAGCAGTTTCGCACCAAATAATCTTCGTACTGGCACCATCCTGGTGCATTGGTACGAAAACTCACCGGAGCCCATTGTGGACATGAACGCCTTTTTCAACGACCTGCAGACCAAGATCAACCAAGCCATCGAAAGCTCCCCTGCCAAGGATATCGAGCGCAACGTGAAAGCCATGATGACGCAGGGCTTTTCCAAGCTGGATCTGGTAACGCGCGAGGAGTTCGACATCCAGGCACAGGTACTGGCCAAGACCCGCTCGCGCCTGGAACTGCTGGAAACCCGCCTGGCCGAACTGGAAGCGAAAATCGCCGCGGAAAAGGCGCCGCTGTAAATCTCCGCTGTGAATCCAATCAACTGTCGCCGGCCATTGAAAACTTCAATTGCCGGCGACAGTTGCAACGGTATTAACATGATCCTATCCGGCCGTCCGGGCCGGTCACGTAAAGGATCGTGCCATGAACAAGATTGCTTGCAGATTTGCGATTGCGTTGGGATACGTCGCCATGCCTTTCGCATCCGCCGCGCCGGCGGGCTATACCTTGGCACCGTTGGCGCCACTGGAGGTACCGTCGAGATTCACGCATATCAACAGTGCGGGCGTCATTGCTGGCTATACGGCGGGCGAATCGGTCCTCCGGTATCCCGATGGGACACTGACGATCCTGCCCAGGCTGAATGATCGGCAACCTGCTATCACAGCGCTGGGCAATGATCATTCCGTTGGGCTGATGTATACCGACCCCGGCAATCCCGACCGTATTCTGCAGGGCGCCATCTGGCGCAATGGAGTCGTGGAAAACCTGCCTTCGCTGCGCACGATTCCCGACGGGCGTGGATACAGCGTTATTGCTTCGATCAACAACACCGGGGCAATGTCAGGGTCGAGCGCGACCGACAATCAGTTTTTCGACGAATACGGCCAGCCGGTGCCGATCCCCCATGCGATCAGTTACACAAATGGGCAGTTGCAGGATCTCGGTACCTTGGGCGGAACGTGGAGCGCCGGCAGAGCGATCAACAACCTGGGTCATATCGTGGGCGTGAGCGGCACTGCCGACGACGGTCGCCAGTCGTTCATCTATCGCGACGGAACGATGCAAGCGCTCAGCCTCGACCCTATCTTTAGTGCCTTCGCCATCAACGATGCGGGCCAGGTGCTGGCTAACAGCAACAACGGCCAGGAAGCGGTGATTTGGGAAAACGGCCAGTTGACCTCGCTAACCAAGGAAGGCTACAGGTATCCCGTTGCCGCGGCACTCAACAATCATGGCGACGTGGTCGGCAGAATGTGGCGGGAGGGTGGTTTCAGGCCTGAAGGGTTCATTTATTCCGAAGGCGAGTTGACGCTACTCACTTCGCTCATCGATGAGCCTGGCTGGACCATTTCCGAAGTCCAGGACATCAATGATGCGGGCACCATTGTCGCGTTGGGCTGCTTCAGCGTTGCGTTCGAGTGTACGTATGTGCAATTGACACCGGTCCCGGAACCCTCGACCACTGCAATGATGACACTGGGAATTGCCACGACCATGCTTGCTGTCCGACGTGCCCGGCGCGTGGCCAAGCGCTGAGCATTGCCAGGCCGGTTTCGGCCGGCTTGGTTTTGGTCAAGCATAAGGCTCCCGCAAGGCCCTACGATCGATCATTCGCAGAGCCACATTTGGGGGATCGATGAGCCTGGCCGTCCTGAAAAGCCGTGCGCTGAACGGCATCGAAGCGCCTGAAGTCAGCGTCGAAGTCCACCTCGCCAATGGCTTGCCGGCCTTCCATATCGTCGGGCTAGCCGATACCGAAGTGAAGGAAGCACGCGACCGCGTTCGCGCCGCCATCATCAACGCCGGGTTCGAGATGCCGGCGCACCGCATCACCGTCAACCTGGCCCCGGCCGACCTGCCCAAGGAATCGGGGCGTTTCGACCTGCCGATCGCCCTCGGCATCCTGGCCGCTTCCGGCCAGATTCCCGTCGCGCCGCTGGCCCACTACGAATTTGCCGGAGAGCTGTCGCTGACCGGCGAACTGCGCCCCATCCGCGGCGCGCTGGCCATGACGTTCGCCATGCAGCGCGCCAGGGCACGCAGCGCCTTCGTGCTGCCCCTGGCAAACGCCGACGAAGCGGCGCTGGTCGATGGCGCCGCCGTGTACCCGGCGGCCACGCTGCTGGAGGTCTGCAACCATTTCTGTGCCGCAGACGATACCGCCCGGCTCGCACGGCACCGCTGCGCGCCGCGGGCGGTAATCGCCGATCGCCCCGATTTTGCCGAGGTCAAGGGGCAATGGCATGCCAAGCGGGCCCTGGAAGTGGCTGCTGCCGGCGGACACAGCATCCTGATGGTGGGCCCGCCCGGCGCCGGCAAGACGATGCTGGCCTCCCGTTTCTCCGGCCTGTTGCCGTCGATGACGAACGATGAAGCACTGGAGGCCGCAGCCGTGCAGTCGTTGACCGGCACCTTCACGGCGGCGGCGTGGAAGCTGCGCCCGTTCCGGTCGCCGCATCACACTTCGTCCGGCGTGGCGCTGGTAGGCGGTGGCAGCGTGCCCCGCCCAGGCGAAATTTCCCTGGCCCATTGCGGCGTGCTGTTTCTCGATGAATTGCCGGAGTTCGATCGGCGCGTGCTGGAAGTGCTGCGCGAGCCGCTCGAATCGGGTCGCGTAACGATCTCGCGCGCTGCGCGCCAGGCCGAGTTCCCCGCACGGTTCCAGCTCGTGGCCGCGATGAATCCATGCCCATGCGGTTACCACGGGCATATCTCCGGCAAATGCAAATGTTCGCAAGATACAATCAACCGCTACCAGGACCGTATCTCCGGCCCGCTGCTCGACCGCATCGACATGCAGATCGAAGTCGGCCCGGTACCGACGGATACACTCCACACAGCGGAAGATGGCGAGTCCTCCGAGGTGATCGCTGCGCGAGTGGAAACGGCATTTCAGCGGCAGCTGGACCGGCAGGGCAAGAGCAACCGTTACCTGTCATCGCGAGAGATCGACCGTCATTGCAAGCCGGACCGCGCCGGGCAGGACATGCTGCACAAGGCGATGCTGAAGTTTCACTGGTCGGCCCGCGCCTATCACCGCGTGCTGCGGGTGGCGCGCACGATTGCCGACCTTGCCGGTTGCGAATCCGTGCAAGCGAAGCACGTGGCCGAGGCCGTTCAATTCCGCCGCGTGCTGCGCGTGTCCTGACATTCGCCCTGACATCCGATTTGACAGTCGCGCTGATGGCGCCGGGCTTCCGAGGCTGCTACCATCGGTGCATGAGACTCCACTTCTCGATCCCCCTGGCCGTTGCGGTTGCCGCGGCATTGAGCGCCTGCAGCCCCAGGTTCGACTGGCGCGACTATCGCAGTACCGAGGCACCGTATTCCGTGCTTTTCCCGGGCAAGCCGGTAACACACACGCGTACGGTCAACCTCGATGGCCAAGCGGCGGCGATGACGATGACAGCGGCCGAGGTCGAGGGTACCGTCTTTGCCGTCGGCAGTGCCGCGTTGACTGATGAATCCCAGGCCAGGCATGCTACTGCATCGATGCGCACAGCGATGGTGCGCAATATTGGCGGTACCGTATCGAAACAAGCCGAGCGCGATGGCGCTGTGGAAATCGAGGCGCATGGTGCGAATGGAGGGCGCCCGCTGCAATTGCACGGCAGGTTTGTCGCCCGTGGCAACCGGGCTTACCAGGTTATCGTCATGGGCCCGGAAAAGGCAATCGACGCAGAAAATATTGACACCTTCATACGCTCTTTTAAGCTGAACTGAAAGGCGGCGTGTGCTGCCGGTGTCTGCGGGCAAGTCATGATATCGTTGGATTACTAAAACAACACATCAGGAAGCGCCATGTTAATCACATTCAAATCCCAGTCCTCGTCCGAGGTCACGATGTACCAGGAGCACGCACAACGGATCCTGGGTGTGCTCAACAAGAATCACACGCGGGGCGTCATCACTGCTGCCGAGGCGGCCCAGGCGGTGGAGTTACTGGAGCAGGAGGTAGCGCTGAGCAAATTGCATCCGGAAGTGGATGCCGGACACGCCAGCCATGCGCATCCTCATCACCTTCCGGAAGAGGATGAAACGGCGGAGATGGCCGATAAAAACCATATCGGTTTCGCCCAGCGCGCATATCCCCTTCTGGAAATGCTGCGGGCCGCAAGGGATGCCAACGACAATATCGTCTGGGGAGTCTGATTTTCCAGTGTCAGACATCTGTCTCCTGCGGAAACAGATGTCTGACACTGGTTTGGCATGTTCTTTAGAAGTCACGTAGCAATGCGAAAAACCCGTCCGCTCACGATTCGTCGTGAAGGGACGGGTTTTTTTATACGAAGGCCTGACTGAGCGATGTGGGCAATGCCCGGCGCGGCGACTGTTCGGGACCGGCACCAAGTCCGCGGCGTCCTGCAAAGAGCTCGCCCCAATGCGAAAAAACCCCGCCAGATCACTGACGGGGGTTTCTCTATATAACAGCCTGACGATAACCTACTTTCACACTGGTTGTAGGCGACGCCCGGCAATGCCGGGCGGAGCAATGTCGGGCAATGCCCGGCAGAGCAATCGACGCAAAGTGCCGGGTCGGGCAATGCCCGGCAGAGCACTAAAACCCGGGACAGCGAACCAAGTCCGCGCCGTGCTACAAAGTGTGAGTTCCCGCAAAATGTGTGCCCCAAAGCGAAAAACCCCCGCCAGATCACTGACGGGGGTTTCTCTATATAACAGCCTGACGATAACCTACTTTCACACTGGTTGCAGCACTATCATCGGCGCAAAGTCGT
>DASVVD010000143.1:0-4762 GCA_036386715.1 Pseudoduganella sp. | reverse complement strand
GGCGAATCCAACAAATTGATCGTTGCTTTGCGCGGCCAGGTCGACAAATTGGTCAAATATTATGGCGAAGGCGGCACTGAAGCGGCAAGATTTGGTGATCAGGTATACAATGCGTCGCGCGGCTGGATCATGGGCCTGCTGCTCATCTCGGTAGTGCTCGGTGCACTGGCCGCGCTGCTGATCACGCGCTGGCTCGTGAAGACGCTGGGCGGCGAACCGCAATATGCGGTGGAACTGGCCAACCAGATCGCGGCAGGTGAACTGAACGTGGAAGTGCGCACCCGCCCCGGTGACGACAGCAGCCTGCTGTTCGCGATGAAGTCCATGCGCGACAGCCTGGCCAATATCGTCGGCCAGGTGCGTCACGCCACCGACACGATCGCAAGCGCGGCACAGCAGGTCGTGGCGGGTAACGTGGACCTGTCGGGCCGTACCGAGGCGCAGGCCAGTTCGCTGGAAGAAACCGCGGCATCGATGGAAGAACTGACGTCGACCGTGCGCACCAATTCGGAGAATGCGCGCCAGGCCAACGAACTGGCCGTGAACGCCTCGGCGATCGCGGAGCAGGGTGGCCAGGTGGTGTCGCAGGTGGTTGAACGGATGGGCTCGATCAATGAGTCGGCGAAGAAGATTTCGGACATCACCGGTGTGATCGACGGTATCGCCTTCCAGACCAATATCCTGGCATTGAACGCGGCAGTGGAAGCTGCCCGTGCCGGCGAACAGGGCCGCGGCTTCGCGGTCGTGGCATCGGAAGTACGCAACCTGGCGCAGCGGTCCGCCGCGGCGGCCCGGGAAATCAAGGAGCTGATCGGCGATTCCGCTACCCAGGTCGAAGCGGGCACGCGGCTGGTCAACCAGGCCGGCAGCACGATGGAGGAAGTGGTCGTCAGTGTGCGCCGCGTGACCGACATCATGGGTGAAATCACCGTGGCCGGACAGGAGCAAAGCGCGGGCATCGTGCAGGTCAACGAAGCGATCGCACAGATGGACGCAGTGACGCAACAGAACGCGGCATTGGTGGAAGAAGCCACCGCCGCATCGCACAGCATGCAGGACCAGGCTGCCAGCCTGGCCCAGCTGGTGAGCATCTTTACACTTGATGGATTGGCAAACCATCAGTATAGTGCCGCCTCCAGTGCCCAGCGCATTGATAACAAGACGGCGCGATTGAATCGGCCGCGATAACAAGTGAACGCCGCACCCCTACCAGGGGATCGCGGCACAGTGGCAAATCGGGGTTTGCCCTCACCAATAAGTGGTCCGGAGCAGCTGGCTCACGGCACCACAAGACCGAACAGGCCGTGCTTTATTTTCGTTGCTTTATTTTTTTACATGCAACACAACTGAAGGAAATGTAATGAAAAAAACTCTAATCTCCGTTGCAGTTCTGGGCGCCATGAGCAGCGCCGCTTTCGCACAATCGAATGTTACGATCTACGGTATCGTTGACGCTGGTATCGTCGCCGAGCGCGGCGGCAAAGCCGGCAACGTGACCAAGGTTTCCTCCGGCGTCGCCAATGCTTCGCGCATCGGCTTCCGCGGCACCGAAGACCTGGGTGGCGGCCTGTCCGCGATCTTCACCCTGGAAACGGGCTACAAGGTCGACGACGGCCAGCTGGACAACACCAACAACACGCTGTTCAACCGCCAGGCATTCGTGGGCCTGCGTTCCGATACCGCCGGCACGCTGACGGTCGGCCGCCAGTACACCCCTTGGTACAACGCCCTGGCACAAGTCGGTGACCCGTTCGCCGCCGGCCTGGCTGGCTCGGCCAAGAACCTGTTCCCGGCCAACGGCATCAACCTGCGCAACAGCAATGCTGTCGTGTACCAGACCCCGGTCTACAACGGCTTCTCGGGCGAAGTGTTCTACGGCTTCGGCGAACAGTCCGAATCGTCGGCTGGCCGCCAGCTGAGCGCAGCCCTGTCGTACACCAACGGCCCGCTGAACGCGCGCCTGGCCTACAACAACCGCAACAACGACACCGCTACCGGTATCGCTCCTACGGTTGAGCGCGGCATTGGCCACAACAGCCTGCTGGCAGTGAACTACAACTTCCAGGTTGCCAAGGCGTACTTCATGTACAACCAGAACAAGGGCCTGAACAGCGTTGCTTACGCGAACAGCGGCACCATCAACGGCGTCACCGGCGGCATCGCCTACACGTCCGTTGCCGTGCCAGCATCGCAAGACAGCCGCGACGGCCTGCTGGGCGTGCAAGTGCCAGTGGCTGGCGGCGCAGGCAAGGTCATCGCTTCGTTCATCTACAAGGATGACCGCGAAGCCGTGAACCGCGATGCCAAGCAGTGGGCCATCGGCTACACGCACGACATCTCGAAGCGCACCACCGGCTACGTGTCGTACGCCAAGATCGACAACAAGAACGGCGCATCGTTCACCGTCGGCGGCAACACCGAAGCCGGTTCGGGCGACAGCGCGTTCAACGTGGGCGTGCGTCACTCGTTCTAAGCTTGTTGCAGTACCGCATGCAAAACCGGCCCTCGCGGCCGGTTTTTTTATGCGCGCGTTAAAATACGCCATCCCAATTTGCCGACTCGTCCAATGAAAACAACATCGAGCTTCGCTATCGCCTTGCTGCTGGCGTGTTCTGCCGCCGCCACCGCCGCGCCACAGGGCACGAAAAAATCCGCTGCCGACAAGGGCGGCGTGCCGCGCTACGGCATGGCGGTGTATTCGGACCTGTGCGTGCAGCCCGGCGGCGAGTTCGGCGGCCAGCGCATCACGCTGCAGCGCTTTGCCGAAGTGGACACGGTGGTCTACGAATACACGGCGGGCGGCCTGTCGTGGCCGGTGGTGGCCAGTGATGTCAACATCGACCCGCGCGGCAAGTTGATGTATTTCACGGTGCAGCCGCCGGACGAGGCGGAGCGCACGCTCAGCGGCAAGTTTTCGGCGGACGGCAGCACGCTCACGCTGGAAGGCGGCTATTGCGGCGACGAGTCGCTGCCGATGACATTGCAGAAGGTGCGCGACTTCGCGCAGAAGCCGAAGGCCTGCCGCGCCTGCCCGGCCGGGAAAAGGGGGCCAGGCAAAACCCCGGGCGAAGAACCGGCGGCGCCCAAGTGGGAGGCGGTGCCGCCTTCGCAGGGCTGAGTTCTATTTTGCCTGCGCTGCCTGGGCTCCGGCGCGGATCGTCTCCAGCGTGGCGCCCGGCGTGATCAGGTTGCCGTCGTAGCGCAGCTCGATCACCGCCGGCAGCTTGCGCTCCCGCGTAAAGGCCAGCGCGCGTTCCAGCGCCGGCGCGAACTGCGCGGTGCTTTCCACGATTTCGCCCTGGCCGCCATAGGCCTGCGCCAGTGCCGCGAAATCCGGATTTTCCAGGTCCGTGCCGGATACCCGGCCCGGGTACGTGCGCTCCTGGTGCATGCGGATCGTGCCGAACATGCGGTTGTTGAACACGATGACGACCACGCCCGCGCCGTATTGCACGGCGGTCGCCAGCTCCTGGCCGTTCATCATGAATTCGCCGTCGCCGGCAAACGTGATCACGGTGCGTTGCGGGTCGATGATCTTGGCCGCCACGCCGGCCGGCACGCTGTAGCCCATGGCGCCGCTGGTGGGCGCCAGTTGCGTGCGCAGCGCGCCGTAGCGGTGGAAGCGGTGCGCCCACGTGGCATAGTTGCCGGCGCCGTTCGTGATGACCACGTCGTGCGGCGCCAGCGCATCGATCTGCTGCACCACCTGCCACAGGTCGAGCGGCGCGCGGCCGTCCTGGAAGATGGCGGGGCGCTGCTGCCACGCCTGCAGCTCCTGCCTGGCCTGCGCCACGCTGCCTTGCCATGCCGGGGCTTCGACCGGCGCCATGGCCGCCAGCATCGCCGCCGCCTGCGGCATGCCGCTGGCAATCATCAGTTCGGCCTGGTAGACACTGCCCAGTTCCTCCATGCTGGCATGGATGTGCACCAGCCGCTGGCGCGGCAGCGGCGCCTCGATCACGGTGTAGCCGCCGGTGGTCATTTCGCCCAGGCGCGGGCCCAGCGCGATCAGCACGTCCGCCTCGCGCACGCGCGCCGCCAGTTGCGGGTTGATGCCGATGCCCACGTCGCCGATGTAGTGCGGATGGTCGTTGTCGAGCAAATCCTGGTAGCGGAAGGCGCACGCCACCGGCAGGTGGTTGGCCTCGGCAAAGCGGGCGATGTCCGCGCAGGCCGCTGCGTTCCAGCCGCTGCCGCCCAGCAGCAGCAGCGGGCGCTGTGCGGCGGCCAGCATGCCGCGCAGCGTGTCGACCTGCGCCTGCGACGGGCAGGCCTGCACCGGCTGGTAGCGGCGCGTGTCGGCCACCGCGGCCTGCGCGACGAGCATGTCTTCCGGCAGGGCCAGCACGACCGGGCCCTGGCGCCCGCTGGTAGCCACCTGGAACGCGCGCGCCAGGTATTCGGGAATGCGGTCGGCTCGGTCGATCTGCGCCACCCACTTGGCCATCTGCCCGTACATGCGCCGGTAGTCCACTTCCTGGAACGCTTCGCGGTCGATGAAATCGCCGCCCACCTGGCCGATGAACAGGATCATCGGCGTGGAATCCTGGTAAGCGGTGTGCACGCCGATCGATGCATTGGTGGCGCCCGGCCCGCGGGTCACGAAACAGATGCCCGGCTTGCCCGTCATCTTGCCGTAGGCATCGGCCATGAACGCCGCACCGCCTTCCTGGCGGTTGACGATGAAGCGGATGCCCGATTCGTGCAGCGCGTCGAGCACATCGAGGTAGCTTTCACCCGGCACGCCGAACGCGGTATCGAC
>DASVVD010000142.1:0-3489 GCA_036386715.1 Pseudoduganella sp. | reverse complement strand
AAGTCGCCCTGCTCGAGCGCCACCACCTGGCGCGGCGCCAGCTTGAGCTGGTCCGCGATCTGTTCCACCGTGAGGCCCATGGCCTCGCGCTGCGCGGCCAGCGTTGCTCCGGGCGCGGAAGCATGGCGTCCTTCCTGCGGCTGTTTCTGCCCTTCTGAATCCATTATTACCCCTGTCTCACTCATCAAACGCCCCACGTTGGTATGCAGCATACTCGGGCGAGGCGGCATGGTGGCGGCGCAACTGCGTTGCCCAACCTTCTTCCGCACCCTGGTCGCCGAGCCGGTGCTGCACCCTGATTGCCAGCCACAGCACGTCGGCTGGCAGGCTGTCGACCCTGGCCACCTTGCCCAGGCGGGTAATGAAGAAGTTGGCGCGCACGTAGTCGCGACGTTCGTAATAGACCCGCGCCAGGCTGGCGCTGGTCGACGGCTGGTCCGGTGCCAGCTGCAGTGCCTGCAGCAAATATTGCTCGGCCCGTTCGTAGTTCCTGCTCTTCAGTGCGCAACTGCCGGCATTGTTCATGGCCTTGACCGGCGACGAATACTGGCGGCTGGCCAGCGCCGCGTCGAACCAGCGGAACGATTCGGCAACGCGATCGTTCTGGCACAGGAACGAGCCGTAATTGTTCGCGATATCCGGATTGTTCGGCGCCAGTTGCAATGCGCGCCTGAAATTGTCGTCGGCCAGCGCGGTTTCGCCCATGCGCATGTAGATCAGCGCGCGCACGCCATAGGCCTCGGCGTATTCGGGGTCGGCGGCGAGCGCTTTCTTGATCTCGTCGAGCGCCACGGGCAATTGGTTCTGCTCGAAATAGCCGACCGCCAGCTGCATGCGGATCTGGGCGCGCTTTTGCGCGGCCGTGGCATCCGACAACGTGGGCAGCTCGGCCTTGCCGCTGGTGCTCAGCGTGCCCATCGCACCCGTGCCGCCCGGTCCGCCGGTACAGGCGGACAGGTGCGCTACCAGCAGCCCGGCCATGCCGAGGGCTGCCAGGCGCGTGCGGCACCGGGCGCGTGCCGGCATCAGGAACGGATCTCCACGATCTTGCCGAAATCGGCACCGAACTTCTGCTGGTATTCCGCCATCTTTTCCATGCGCTCCGTCACGCGGGTGCGATCCTTGACTTCGCCGGCCAGCTGGCCGCAGGCGGCGTCGATATCGTCGCCACGGGTCTTGCGGATGGTGGTCACGATGCCGGCGTTCATCAGGATTTCGGCGAACGCCTTGATGCGGGGGTTCTTCGAGCGCGTCAGGCCCGATTCCGGGAACGGATTGAACGGAATCAGGTTGAACTTGCAGTTGATGCCATGCTGCGGGTGGTTCACCAGCGCGATCAGTTCACGCGCGTGCTCGTCGCTATCGTTGAACCCGTCCAGCATGCAATATTCGAACGTGACGAAGTCGCGCGGGGCGAATTCCAGGTAACGCTTGCAGGCCGCCAGCAGGTCGGCCAGCGGGTATTTCTTGTTCAGGGGCACGAGGCCATTACGCAGCTCGTCGTTGGAGGCGTGCAGCGATACCGCGAGTGCCACCGGCACATCCTGCGACAGCTTGTCGATCATCGGCACCACGCCCGACGTGGACAGCGTGACGCGGCGGCGCGACAGGCCGTAGGCGTTATCGTCCAGCATCAGCTTCAGCGCGGTGGCGGTCGGCTCGTAGTTCAGCAGCGGCTCGCCCATGCCCATCATGACCACGTTGGTGATCTGGCGCTCGCCTTTCGGGCCCGGTTCGATGCCTTTCGTCCTGCGCAGCTCGAACTCGGCCATCCACAGCTGGCCGATGATCTCGGCCACCGTCAGGTTGCGGTTGAAGCCCTGCTTGCCCGTCGAGCAGAAGCGGCAGTTGACGGCGCAGCCGGCCTGGGTGGAGATGCACAGCGTGCCGCGGTTTTCTTCCGGGATGAACACGGTTTCCACGGCGTTGCCGTTGCCGACGTCCACCAGCCACTTGCGGGTGCCGTCCGTCGAGGTATGGTCGCTGATCACCGCCGGCGCCGTGACATGGGCGCGCGTCTTCAGTTTCTCGCGCAGCGACTTGGCGAGATCGGTCATGCTGTCGAAGTCCGACGCGCCGAACTGGTGGATCCAGCGTTGCAGCTGCTTGGCGCGGAACGGCTTCTCACCCAACTGCGCGCAGTAGTCGATCAGTTGCGCGGGATCGAGGTCCAGCAGGTTGGTGAGGGTCGTGTCCATAGGCTTGTTCAATCTTGTTTCAAAACGCCTTCGCCCCGGACATGCCGGGGCGCCAGGCGGTACTGCTTAATTTACTACTTCAAATGCGAGAGCGCCGCTAATCTGGTCGATTAACGGGAGTACACGTTCAGTGCTGGGAAGTAGTATGCGATTTCCACGGCGGCGGTTTCGGCAGCGTCCGAACCGTGCACGGCGTTGGCATCGATGGAATCAGCGAAATCGGCGCGGATCGTGCCTTTTTCAGCTTTCTTCGGATCGGTTGCGCCCATCAGGTCGCGATGTGCGGCGATGGCGTTTTCGCCTTCCAGGACGGTGACCATCACCGGGCCGGAAATCATGAAATCGACCAGGTCCTTGAAGAATGGACGGGCAGCGTGCACGGCGTAGAAGCCTTCGGCTTCAGCGCGGGACAGCTGGGTCATGCGGGCAGCCACAACTTTCAGGCCTGCACCTTCGAAACGGCTGTAGATCTGGCCGATGACGTTCTTCGCGACTGCGTCCGGTTTGATGATGGACAGGGTGCGTTCGATTGCCATTATGAAAAACTCCAGTAAAAAGAAAGGGTTAAAACGGAATTGATTTCTCGATCAACCTTTGATTTTAGCATACAACACCCCATATACTATGCGTGTTGGGGCGGAAGGTGGCGTTACAAGCGGCGGAAAGCCGCACCGAAACCCCGAAAATCGCGTCAGAGCGGGCGGTATTGGCTGGGAAGCCCAGCCGTTCGCGGGCAAGTGGGCGGTTTTTGGTGGATTTCAAGTGTCGCAATCAATCTGGTCGACGATTTGACCGTATTCAGCGGGATCATGAGGAAGTTTTGATCCGGCTGAACCGGTCGGACACGTCAATCGGGCAGATTTGCGACGCAAGACCATCCCGACGGGCTTAAGCCCTTTTCGGCACCACGAGTGCTAAGCTTTGGCAAGGGTACACCGTACCGACAACCAGGAGTACAACTATGGCAAATTTGGAAAAAACCTATGACTACGCGGGGCGGCGAGCAGTCGCCCAGAACAGCGTCCTGCGCAACACTTACTGGCTGCTGTCACTATCGATGGTCCCGACCGTGCTCGGCGCGGCCGCCGGGATGACGTTCGGCATTCCAATGCCGGGCGGCTTCCTCGGCGCCCTGCTGTTCCTCGGCATCGCGTTCGGGTTCATGTGGGGGATCGAGAAGAACAAGCACAGCGGTGTGGGCGTTGCCCTGCTGCTCGGCTTCACATTCTTCATGGGCCTGATGCTGACGCCCCTGCTGATGCGCACGATGACGTTCGCCAACGGCGGCACG
>DASVVD010000141.1:0-1961 GCA_036386715.1 Pseudoduganella sp. | reverse complement strand
CGTGCAGATGTTCGCGCCGCCATTCTCGGCAATGCGCGAGGACGTCGGCCGCGTGACGCAGAAACACCCCGGTTCGGCGGAAAACGGCGCCGTCTATAACCATGCCGCAGCGTTCTACATCTACAGCCTGTACGACGGCGCCGATGGCGAACGCGCCTGGGACCTGATGCGCAAGATGATCCCCGGCCCGGATGAAGCCGATTACCTGCGGCGCGGCCAGCTGCCGGTATTCATCCCGAATTACTACCGCGGCGCATGGCACGAGTACCCGCGCACTGCGGGCCGTTCCAGCCACCTGTTCAACACGGGAACCGTATCTTGGATCTACCGCTGCGTGATCGAGGGCCTGTGCGGCCTGGTCGGCGACGCGCAAGGGCTGCGCATCGCGCCGCAGCTGCCGGCCGCGTGGGACCGCATGAAGGCGGTGCGCACGTTCCGCGGCGCCACCTTCGAGGTGTCGGTGCGGCGCAGCGATGACCGCGGCGCAAGGGGCGTGGTGGTGCATTGCGACGGCGTGCTGCTGCCCGAAGCGCGCGTGACCGGTATCGAAGCCGGCCGTACTTACCGGCTGGAAGTGACCGTACCGGCCGCGTGACAGGGGGGCCTGACGGCGCGGCGAGCGCCATCGGGCGGCCAGGCTGCGCGGGCAGCCGACCGTGCTGCCGGCCGGGTCATGCGCCCGGTGCGATGCGGTCCACCAGCCGCGGCACTTCGTGGCCGATGTCGAGCACGATGCCCGCTTCATCCGGCTGCAGCGCCTCCAGCGCGGCGAACTGGCTGTCCAGCAGCGACAGCGGCATGTAGTGTCCCACCCGGGCGTTCATGCGCGCCGCGATCAGTTCGCGCGTGCCGTCCAGGTGCGCGAAACGCAGGCCCGGCGCACCCTCGCGCAGCAGGTCGCGATAGCGGCGCTTCAGCGCCGAGCATGCCACCACGATGCCTTCGCCGCGCTGCACCGAATCGCGGATCTCGCCCTGCAGGCTGGCCAGCCAGTGCAGCCGGTCACCATCGGACAGGGGCACGCCGGCACTCATCTTCGCCACGTTCTCCGGCGAGTGATAGCGGTCGCCTTCGATGAACCGTACGCCCAGCCGGTTGGCCAATGCCGCTCCCAGCGAGCTCTTGCCGCATCCGGCCACACCCATCACCACCCAGCGCGGGATCTCCAATTGACTCATTTCGACTCTCTGATAGCGCTAACAATAGGCCAGTTTACTGCAGGCGGCAGCTTTGTTCAATACGGAAAAACCGGTTACAGGCAAAGGTTTTCCCGAAACCGCCGTCACCGGCCGGCCGGGCTGCCGCCGCGGCCTGTGATTTTCGGAACGGCTGCCTGGTGCAGTCCTGCGGATCAGGCGCTTTCGCGCGCCATCAGGGTAAAGCCCAGGTCGAGGTGCGATTGCGCCGGCCGTTCGCCACGGATCGTGGCACGCAGCATCGTGGCGGCCTCGAAGCCGATCTTGTAGCGCGGCGTACCGACCGTGGTCAGCGCCGGCTTCATCCAGGCCGAGGCCGGCAGGTCGTTGAAGCCGCAGATCGCCAGCTGCTCCGGCACGGCAATGCCACGCCGCTGGCACTGGTAGATGGCGCCGTGGGCCAGGTCGTCGTTGCAGCAGAAGATCGCGTCGCAATCGGGCACCTGGGCCAGCATGCGCCCCAGCAGTTCGGCGCCCAGCGCGATCGTGGAAGGATCGGGCACCATCAGTTCGAGCCGCGAGTCGGCCAGGCCCGCATCGGCCATCGCCTTGCGGTAGCCTTCGGCGCGGCGCAGGGTGCGTTCGTCGAGCTGGGCGCCGATGAAGCCGATACGCTTCTTGCCCTTGCCGAGCAGGTAGCGCGTCATCGCCTGGCCAGCTTCGACCTGCGAAAAGCCGACGCACAGCAGGTCCGGGTCGGATGACAGGTCCATCATCGAGACCACCGGCACGCGCGACAGTTCCAGCATCTGCTGCACGCGCGCG
>DASVVD010000140.1:0-3754 GCA_036386715.1 Pseudoduganella sp. | reverse complement strand
GTTCGTCGCCGTGGGCAGACCGGTGGCGCGGCGGAACTCGGCCATCACCTCGCGGCCCGAGTCGCCCACTTCCGGGCCGCACGGATCTTCCGCGTAGGCCAGCACATCGCCCTTGTCGCGGCACAGCCGGATGGCATCCTTGAGCAGCCAGCCGCCGTTCGGGTCCAGCGTGATGCGCGCTTCGGGGAAGCGTTCGGCCAGCGCGGTCACCGCTTCGATTTCCTCTTCGCCGCGCAGCACGCCGCCCTTCAGCTTGAAGTCCTTGAAGCCATAGCGTTCATAGGCCGCCTCGGCCAGCGCCACCACCGCTTGCGGCGTCAGGGCTTGCTCGTGGCGCAGCCGGCTCCAGGCGTCCGGCGCCTCCGGCTCGCTGGCATACGGCAGATCGGTCTTGTGCCTGTCGCCGATATAGAACAGGTAACCCAGGATCGGCACCTGGTCGCGCTGCTGCCCCTCGCCCAGCAGCGCCGCCACCGGCACGCCGAGGAACTGGCCCAGCAGGTCGAGCATCGCGCATTCGATGGCCGTGACCGCGTGGATCGCCACGCGCAGGTCGAAAGTCTGCACGCCGCGGCCGCCCGCATCGCGGCCGGCGAACGCCGTGCGGGCCGCGTTCAGCACCGCGTTGTAGTCGCCGACCGAACGGCCGACGATCAGCGCCTGGGCATCTTCCAGCGTCTTGCGGATCGCTTCGCCGCCCGGCACTTCGCCCACGCCCTGCCGGCCCGCGCTGTCGGTCAGGATCAGCAGGTTGCGCGTGAAGAATGGCGCATGGGCGCCGGACAGGTTGAGCAGCATGCTGTCGCGCCCGGCGACGGGGATCACGCGGACCGAGGTGATGGCGGGAGTATCGTTCATGGTGTCTCTCATTGCAGGTGCAGGACCGTTTCCAGTCGGATGTCGTCGGAGGCGCTGCCGACCATCAGCTTGAATTCGCCGGGTTCGGCGCCCCATTTCAGCTCGCCGTTGAAGAACGACAGTGTGTCGCGGTCGATCGTGAACGTGACGCGGCGCCGTTCGCCGGGCTGCAGGTAGACCTTGGTAAATCCCTTCAGTTCCTTCACCGGGCGCACGATCGAGGCCACCGTGTCGCGGATATACAGCTGCGCGATCTCGGTGCCGGCCACCTTGCCCTTGTTCTCCAGGTCGAACGACAGCGTGGCCGTTTGCCCGGGCCGCAGCAACGTGCGGTCGAGCTGCACCGCCGAGTAGCCGAAGTCGGTATAGCTCTTGCCATGGCCGAAGGCATAGCGCGGCGTGTTCGGCGCATCGATATAGGCCGAGCGGTAGGTGACATCCTTCTCGTCCGTGACCGGGCGGCCGGTGTTGTATTGCGCGTAGGAGAGCGGGATCTGGCCCAGCTTGCGCGGGAACGTGGCCGGCAGCTTGGCCGACGGGTTGTAGTCGCCGAACAGCACGTCGGCCACCGCGTTGCCGCCCTCGGAACCGGGGAACCATGCATACAGGATCGCATCGGCCGCATCGGCGATCTCGTTGAAGATCATCGGCCGGCCGGCGAACAGCACGGCGACCACGGGCTTGCCGGTGGCCTTCAGGCGCTGGAACAGCTCGGTCTGGCGGCCCGGCAGGCCGATATCGGTGCGCGACTTGGCCTCGCCGCTCATGTCCCATGTTTCGCCGACGGCCAGCACGATCACGTCGGCGTTGCCGGCGGCGGCAACGGCGGCGTCGAAGCCATCGGCGCTGGCGCAGCCCGGCGTGCAGGCGGCCGCATAGCTGATCTGCGCTCCTTGCGCATGGTTGCGGATGCCATCGACGATGCTGACCACTTCGCCCCGCACGTCGGATACGACCCAGCCGCCCTCCAGGTCGCGGCGCGAGTCGGCCAGCGGGCCGATGACGGCGATGCGTTTCGCGCCTTTCGCCAGCGGCAGGACCGGCGTGCCATGCAGCGCCTCGTTCTTCAGCAGCACCAGCGACTTGCGGGCCACGTCGCGCGCGATCGCGCGGTGCTGCGGATCGGCCAGCACATCCCGCTCGCGCTGCGCATCGGAGAAGCGGTAGGGATCGTCGAACAGCCCCATTTCGAATTTCTTGCGCAGGATACGGCGCACCGCATCGTCGACATTCTTCTGCGCCACCTTGCCATCCTTGACCGCGCGGGCAAGGTGGGCGATATACGCCTCGCCTTCCATGTCCATGTCGCTGCCGGCGTTGAGCGCCTTCACGGCCGCATCGGACAGGTCCCTGGCATAGCCGTGCAGCACCATCTCCCTCACCGATGCCCAGTCGGAAACCACGAAGCCCTGGTACTTCCAGGCGCCCTTCAGGATGTCGCGCTGCAGGAACGCGCTGCCGGTGGCCGGCACGCCGTTCAGCGTATTGAACGAGTTCATGAACGTGGCCACGCCGGCATCCGCCGCGGCCTTGAACGGCGGCAGGTAGACTTCGTACAGCTGCTGCAGGCTCATGTCCACGGCGTTGTAGTCGCGGCCGGCGATCGCGGCGCCGTAGGCCGCAAAGTGCTTGGCGGTGGCCATCACGTGGTCGGTGCCGCCCAGCTTCGCGCCCTGGAAGCCGCGCACACGGGCGGTGGCGATCTTCGATCCCAGGTACGTATCTTCGCCGGCGCCCTCCATCACGCGGCCCCAGCGCGGGTCGCGGCCAATGTCCACCATGGGCGCGAATGTCCAGTGGATACCGGCCGATGCCGCCTCGCGGGCCGCCACCCGGGCGGACTGCTCGATCGCCTCCAGATCCCACGATGCCGCTTCGCCGATCGGCACCGGGAACACGGTCTTGTAGCCGTGGATCACGTCCAGCCCGAACAGCAGCGGAATCTTCAGCCGCGACTGCAGCGCCAGCGCCTGGGCTTCGCGCGTTTCCTTCGCGCCCTTGATGTTCAGCATCGAGCCCACGTTGCCGGCGCGGATTTCCGTCATCTGGCTGGCGCGCTTGGCCGCTTCCGGCCCGGTGGCCTCGGCACCGGACAACTGGTGCAGCTGGCCGATCTTTTCCTGCAGCGTCATCTGTTCCAGCAGCGCATTGACCTTGCGGTCGATCGCGTCCTGCGCGGCGGCAAGGGCGGGCAGCACCAGCAGCGAGGCTGCCAGGGCGACAGGGCGTAACGTCATCGGGTCTCCTTGTTTTTATAGTGGCATGCGTGGTCGCATGATCGGTCGGCACAATTCGGCGGCAGAATTCATCGACGCTATTGGTACCGCTACCAATTTTTGTGAAAATAGTAAGCCCCGCCGGCCCGGAAGTCAAAACAAAAATCCGCGCATGACCGCAGGGGTGTTGCTCGCTTAACACTGCCTTAATGACGCCGCGATCGGGGTCCTGGCGCGCCAAAAGGCCGGGCTGCGGATGTTGTCGAGGTCACAACGTGGTAAGCTTCGGCGCGCGCTTTCCGAGCGCATTCCCTCTACCATTCCCTACCATACACATGGATATCGTTCTCGCATTGAAGGCCCTGATCATGGGGCTGGTCGAAGGTTTTACCGAATTTCTGCCCATTTCTTCCACTGGCCACCTGATCCTGACGGCAAGCCTGCTGGACTTTACCGGCGAGAAAATGAAGGTCTTTGAAATTGCCCTCCAGGGTGGTGCGATGCTGTCGGTGATCTGGGAATTCCGCGCGCGGATCGGTGCCGTGCTGGCCGGCCTGGGCTCCGATCCGAAGGCACGGCGCTTCATGATGAATGTCATCATCGGTTTCCTGCCTGCTGCCGTGCTTGGCCTGCTCTTCAACAAGGTCATCAAGGAAAACCTGTTCGCGCCGGTGCCCGTG